>NZ_JALNUG010000009.1:0-232941 GCF_026540675.1 Bacillus sp. GC_Bacil_1 | reverse complement strand
GGTGGCATAAGGCTTTTTCTTATTTCAATTTGAATACCATCGCTTCATACGGACGTAATGTAATGTTATCTATCGATCCGATTTCTACATCGTAATTGTGTATGAATAATTCTGATTCACTATAACTAATATCCTCAGGCATTTCAAATACACTTTCATCCGCAGTAAAGTTTGCAATAACAAGTAGTTTTTCGTCTCCATATGTTCTTACATAAGCAAAAATAGAAGGATTATTCTCTAATATTAAATCATATGATCCATATACAACTATTTCATTATTTTTGCGTAGATCAATTAATTTCTTATAGTAATAAAAGATTGAACCTTCATCTTGGATTGCTTGTTTCACATTAATCTCTTTATAGTTAGGATTTACAGTAATCCAAGGCTCACCCGTTGTAAATCCAGCGTGATTCTGATCATCCCACTGCATTGGAGTTCTAGCATTATCACGACCCTTTATATAAATAGATTCCATTACTTTTTCTATATTTTCACCATGGTCTATCACTTTTTCTTTATACATATTTAACGTTTCAATATCTCTATATTCATCAATTGATTGGAATCGAACGTTCGTCATTCCGATTTCTTCACCTTGATAAATATATGGCGTCCCCTTCATCATATGAAGAACTGTCGCTAACATTTTTGCAGATTCAATGCGATACATTCCATCGTTACCAAAACGAGATACAACGCGAGGCTGATCATGGTTATTCCAATAAAGGCTATTCCATCCGGTATGCTCTAATGCTTTTTGCCACTTTGTTAAATTCTCTTTTAAAGTAAGAAGTGAGCATGGTTTTACATCCCACTTTCCACCTTCTCCTGAATCTAAATCCATATGTTCAAATTGGAATACCATTTGCAACTCTTTTCGTTCTTCTCCAGTATACAATTTGGCTTCTTCTGTCGTTACACCTGGCATTTCACCAACCGTCATAATATCATAATTCGATAATACTTCCTCATTCATTTCATGCAAATATTTATGAATGTTTGGACCGTTCATAAAATGTTTATGACCTGAAACATAACCATCTTCATCTGTTTCAACTGTTGGTAACCCTTCTTCTTTAGAAATAAAATTGATAACATCCATGCGGAATCCATCAATTCCTTTTTCTAACCAAAACTTCATCATCTCATAAACATCTTGTCTTACCTTTTCATTATCCCAGTTTAAATCCGGTTGTTTTTTAGAAAACAGATGTAAATAATATTCATCCGTCATTTCATCATACTTCCATGCAGATCCACTAAAAGCAGCTCCCCAGTTGTTTGGTTCTTTCCCTTCTTTTCCAGGACGCCATATATAGTAATTTCTATATTTATTATCTTTTGATTTACGTGATTCAATAAACCAATTATGTTCATCAGATGTATGATTAACAACTAAATCCATCATCAATTTCATATTACGTTCATGCATTTCATGTAATAGTTCATCCCAATCTTCCATTGTTCCGAACTCGTTCATAATTTTACAATAATCACTTATATCGTAACCATTATCATCATTTGGAGATTCATAGACTGGTGATAACCAAATCACATCAATCCCTAACTCTTTTAAGTAATCTAGCTTTGAAATAATCCCTTGAAGATCTCCTATACCATCACCATTACTATCCATAAAGCTACGAGGATAAATTTGATATACTACGCTTTCTTTCCACCATTGTTTTTCCATTATGCTACCCCATTTCATTCATAATTCATTTTTCTCTTTTTTAAGGCGCAAACGTTTTCATTAATGAATGATAACAGATTCTATCTCAATTTAAAATAGCGCTTACAATTTTTATTGTTCTTTTTCTAAGAAAACATGCGAAAATCACTAATAACTCTCCAATATATGAAAACGTTTTATTTTTTTATTTATTTTTTGAATCTATTCGTTTATAATGAACTCAAAGAAAACGTTTGCATAATTATTTCTAGGGGGAAATACCATGGCAGAACTTAAATTAGAAAACATTTATAAGATATATGATAATAACGTAACAGCTGTAACTAATTTTAATTTACACATTCAAGATAAAGAATTTATCGTATTTGTCGGTCCTTCTGGATGCGGAAAATCTACAACATTACGAATGGTAGCTGGACTCGAAGATATTTCAAAAGGCGAGTTTTCAATTGATGGTAAACTAATGAATGATGTTCCTCCAAAAGATCGAGATATCGCAATGGTCTTCCAAAACTACGCTCTTTATCCACATATGAGTGTATATGATAATATGGCATTTGGATTAAAACTTCGAAAAATACCAAAAGATGAAATCGATCGTCGTGTAAAAGATGCAGCAAAAATTTTAGGACTTGAACAATATTTAGATAGAAAACCGAAAGCATTATCAGGTGGACAGCGCCAACGTGTTGCGTTAGGTAGAGCAATCGTTCGAGATGCAAAAGTTTTCTTAATGGACGAGCCATTATCAAACTTAGATGCTAAACTCCGTGTTGCAATGCGCTCAGAAATTTCTAAGCTACATCATCGCCTTGGAACAACAACAATTTATGTAACACACGACCAAACAGAAGCAATGACTATGGCTTCGCGTCTTGTCGTTATGAAGGATGGAAAGATTCAACAAATTGGAACACCAAAAGAAGTATATGAAACACCAGAAAACATTTTCGTGGGTGGATTTATCGGGTCACCAGCGATGAACTTCTTCCGTGGTAAATTGACTGAAACCGATTTCGTTATAGATAATACTATAAAAATCAAAGTATCTGAAGGAAAAATGAAGATGCTACGTGAACAAGGCTATGTAAATAAGGAAATTGTTTTAGGTATTCGCCCGGAGGACATTCATGATGAACTACTATTTTTAGAAGCTTCACAATCTACTACTTTCACAACAAAAATTGAAGTTGCTGAATTGTTAGGTGCTGAATCTATTTTATATATGAAACTTGGAAATCAAGATTTTGCAGCACGTGTTGATGCAAGACATATATTCTCACCTGGAGACCAAATTAAATTGGCATTTGATTTAAATAAAGCGCATTTCTTTGACAGCCAAACAGAACAACGTATTCGCTAAAAAAATTTCCTTCTATATAACATACAAAAAAACCGTCCACATATATCGAGGGCGGTTTTCATTATTATACTAGGGCTTCTACTGTATGAAATGATTGTCCTTTCGTGCCAATAATACCGAAAATCGGTAAATCACTAAGCACCACTTCTTCTTGCTGTTTCATAAAAGATGACGTTAATTGTTTTATCTCTATCCAAACGTCATTAATACAAAGTACATTGGAATCGTTCTCTTGTTGGCGAGAAAAAATCGAATCTATTTTATATAAACCAGCATTTTGAAAAAGCATGTCAATGCGACTGAATGCATTCAAAGTAATGCTAATAACGCGTTGCCAATCTCCTTGCTTTTCCATATCATAGAATACAAAAAGGGCTTCTCCGCCTAGATTCGTAATTTCCTCCACTGTTGCTTGTCCACTTTCTTGATCAATGTCCGTCACAATTACTTTTGCGCCTTGTTTAGCCAACAAAAGAGCTGTATTACGTGCAATACCGATGCCACCGCCAGTTACGATAGCAACTTTTCCTGCAAGCTTCATTTTCATTACCCCTTCTATAAGTCTTACCGTCATTCAGTATACTCCTTTATGAGATTATTCTGCAAGCAAGAAAAATTGCTATTCGATTTGTAAACGTTTACTTTTTATCCTTCTTTTTTCTTACTCTTACGCTGATCAAGAACTAGACCGATAAAAATGAGAATGCCCCAAAAAATTATGCTACCTCCTGTCATCTCAACTTCCCCCTTATTATATAAAGTAAAACTTTAATCAGCCCCGAATGGTGAGATAAAGATATTATTTTTAATTATTATACCATTATCTTAATTTTCAATCTATTATAAATAGAAATGACACATTTTAGCTTTTCCTTACTGTAAATATTCACAATATACTTATAAAATAAAAAAAGACCCTTTTTATATATAAAAAGGGTCTTTTTTTATTTTATTATACAAGACTTATTATTTTCGTCTTTGTAATTAAGTCCTGAAAACCGCAATTGTCTTTGCGGAACAACATCATATATACGTTACATATTAATGGAATTCCTAATAGCAATACGTTCGGTAATAACACTACAAAAAATCTTATAATTAATGTTTGCAACGTTAGCTTTTCACTCTTCAATGAAATTAATTTTATTCTCGTTACCTTTTTGCCAAGTGTAACACCGTTCCAAATAAAGGGTAATACAATAAAATATATCGCCATTAATATGAAAACTACTGCGAAATCATATCTAAAATCACCTAAGCTTATATTAAAGCGCTTAAACATAGCACTATAGTTTCCGGTCATAATAGCTACTACTGCACCATACATAACCGAGATTAAAAACATGTCAATTAGGGAAGCACCTATGCGATTCATTACAAGCGCTGGACGATGCATCTTTAACTTCATTTTATGTCGACTCCTTCATATCCTTCTTTACCCGTCTCATCGTACCACTTCTAAAAAACATTGTAAACTAGCGTTTCTCTTACTTTTCTTGTACAATTTGTTACAATAGCATTATAAAGGAGGTTCCCATATTGAAAAAATGGATAATCCTATTCGTCGCCTTCCTATTAACTGGTTGTGCAGGAAACACAAGTCACTTAACTTATACGGTTAACGATGAATACGAACTCATACGTACTTCTGGAAATGCATTTGAACTTTTCCCCTCGCAAGATGCTGTATATGCCACACAATACATCCCTGCAAAAATTACAGACATTGCTTGGGATGATAAATACATTATTGCAAAACAAACTGAGGAAAAATCAGATCCAAATAACCCTGACGCAGCAATTGCAAATAAAAAAAGTGAACATTATTGGATTATTGACGTAAAGCACAATAAACGTTTCGGTCCCTACAATGAAAAGCAATTTAACGAACAAAAAGATGCGTTTAAAATTAAGGTACCTTTTCAAAATGTAGATTCATACATAAAAGAAATAAAAAAACAGTCAGCATAATATTTGAGTGCTGACTGTTTTTCTTACATTATTTTAAAAACACCTTACTCCGAAAGTGAGATATTAAACGTTTGTGACTCTTTTACAACATCTTGTGTTTCTGAATCTCCTGCAAGTAAATCATCAGTTGTAAACTGAATATCCTTTACTTTGTCTTTTCCATCGTCAAGTATTAAACCAATAATACCATCTCTTGTTTCACCAGGCTTATAGTCTTCTCTTGACACATTTTTTGTACCGACTAACGTATCTTCATCATATAAAAAGTTTTGAGTCGCTACTTTAAAATGTTGCTTACCATTAATCATAACATCATTCATAGAGAAAAATTGCATATTTTTATTCCCGCTATTCTCCACTTTATATGTAATCTCAACGTAACGAATTGTATTACTAATCTCTGTTCCACTTAGCGATGCATATAATTCTGCATCTTCTTGGCTTACTTTATCCCCTAATCTACGTTTTACTTCTTCAGGAGTTAGTGCCGTGTATACTTTCAATGTATTTTTTGCTTTTTCACTCATCTGTGATAAAGAAATTACTTTCACATCTTGTACGTGAATTTTCATTGGCGCTACTTCAAATGTTTGATTCACAGAGTGCATCTGCTCTAACTTGAAAGTACCCCATCCTGTTTCTTTCACTTTTTGTCCTACTTTTTTCAGCTCACGCCCACCATATTCTTTCGTTTCAGGAATAGATTCTTTTTTCTTCGGTTCAGCTTTCTTTTCTTCTTGATGGAAGCAACCACTTAACATAAGAAGAAAACTACATAAAACAAAAATACTTTTCCATGCTTTCATCATTTCATTTCTCCTAACACTATCATTCATGAATATAAAATTAGTCCCTTGCCTTGTAAACTATAGAAACAATGAAAAGTCCACAAAATGAACTTGTCAGTCCAGATACTATTATACCTCCAATTTGGAAAATATGAAAATAGGGATCTAGGAACGCATGCACGATAAATATAATAGTTGCCACAACAATTACTGAAATCCAATACTTTCTTTTTTCCGAAGCTAAAATAAGGTCTTTACCCATTTCATTTCTATATTTCCATAAAACGTATACTAATAATAGAAAACCAATACATGTACTTCCATGTTGCATATATTTATAAACAGGGATACCGTACCATTCTCTTTGCAATAATGGTATTTTCATAACAAAATAGCCTGTCTTATGAGTGAATGCATCCCAAACAACATGCGTTAACATACCGAATAATGCTGAATAACAAAATATAAAAAGATCCTTCCATGTATGAATCCTCCACCCCTTATCTACTACATATATATAATACCCAGCAAATGGTTTAGGTAAATGTGTTATAAAAGGCTTTTTTAAAATGTAATGATATATACATGCTAATAAGAAGACAAGTGGTAAATTTAAATATAAGAACCCAAGCCACGTATGCCCAATAACACCATACGGTCTAAAGTGTAAAAAATATTCAAAGTCAGGCGCCATACTACCTAATATAAGAGCCGTTACTGACATATATTTAGAATGCTTTTTCGCAAAAGGAAGAACTGCTGCTGGATGTGCAAATGTAAACGGCATACTTTAACTCCTTCTCACATTTTCAATAGAATACCATCTATCATAACGAGAGAATAGATCTTCATGCAATATTTATTTTCACATTGGAATATGATAGTTTAAATGATATAATCCACATAAAATATTCAGAAAATAAGGAAGGGATTCAGGTGTCATTAACACTTGTATTTGCTGCCTTTTTAGATTCAAAATCCGTTATGAATTGAGGTTTATATATTGATTGACGTACCCTTTTTACAAAATGTCACATTAAAAAAAGAAAATATCCCTAGTTTTTCCGCATATCCTTACTGCTTACCCGCTATCCGAACATTACAATCACTAGCTTTCCATCCAAATGTAACATTCATTATTGGAGAAAACGGAACGGGTAAATCAACATTACTTGAAGGAATTGCAATTGCGTTAGGTTTTAATGCAGAAGGTGGAACGAAAAATTTCCGCTTTAGCACAAACGATTCACATTCATCTTTACATGAATACCTTCGAATTTCAAAAAGTTTCAATACACCAAACGACGGTTTCTTTCTTCGCGCTGAATCTTTTTATAACGTTGCTTCTTATATTGATGAAATAGATGCTATAAAATCTTATGGCGGCGTTTCACTTCACGAGCAATCACATGGTGAATCATTCTTTTCCTTATTTATGAACCGTTTTTCAGGACAAGGTTTATACATTTTAGATGAGCCTGAGGCCGCTCTATCACCAATGAGACAACTTTCCATGCTCATTCGAATGCATGAACTAGCGGAACAAGGTTCACAATTTGTTATTGCGACGCATTCTCCTATTTTAATGGCTTACCCTGAATCTACTATATACTCTTTAACACAAGAGGGGATTCACGAATCCACATTAGAAGAAACCGAGCATTACCAAACAACGAAACTTTTCTTTGAAAATCGTGATCGATTATTTCATCATCTATTTGAGTCATAAAAAAAGAAGCAGCAATAGCTGCTTCTTTTTTATAGTGCTTCTATAAATAAGGCAACCCCGATACCGCCACCGACGCATAAAGAGGCAATTCCTTTTTCTAACCCACGTCTTTTTAATTCGTGAATTAAACTTACCGTAATACGAGCCCCTGTACAACCAATTGGATGCCCAAGTCCTACGCCACTACCGTTTACGTTCACTTTTTCACGGTCTAAACCTAACTCTTTCTCTACAGCTAAATATTGAGCCGCGAAAGCTTCATTAATTTCAAGTAAATCTGCATCTTCTAATGACCAATCCACTTTTTCTAAACCTTTACGAATTGCTGGTGCTGGTCCAATACCCATAATTTTCGGGTCTACTCCAGCTACTGAATATCCAACAATTCTAGCTAACGGTTGTAAGCCTTTTTCTTTTGCTTTTTCTTCGCTCATTAATACTAGAACTGCACTTCCGTCATTCAGGCCAGATGCATTACCTGCAGTTACAGACCCATCTTTACGGAATGCTGGTTTTAACCCTGCTAATTTTTCCGCTGTAATATCTGCACGTGGATGCTCATCCTTCGAAAATACTACTTCTTTTCTACGTTCTTTTATTGTAATAGGAACAATTTGATCGTCAAAGTGTCCAGACTCGATTGCCTTCAGTGCCAATGTATGACTGCGAAGAGCAACTTCATCTTGTTCCTCTCTTGTAATTTCATATTGTTCAACTAAATTTTCCGCTGTTTCACCCATCATAATATGGTGAATCGGATCTTCTAACACTTCCCACACCGTATCACGAATTTCTCCGTGCTGTAGACGTTGTCCCCAGCGGTGCTGTTTCAATGCATAAGGGCTCGAACTCATCGCTTCTACTCCACCTGCAACAACAACATCACTTACACCTAATTGGATTTGCATTGCAGCTGACATAATTGCTTGCATACCTGAAGAACATTGACGTTGGATTGTATATCCCGTAACTGTGTCAGGAAATCCTGCCGCTAATGCAGCTGTTCTCGCCGTATTTGCTTCATCAGTTCTTTGAATACAATGACCTAAAATTACTTCATCAACTTCATGTGGTTCTACCCCGCCTCGTTTTACAGCTTCCTGAAGTACAGGAACAGCTAATTCTACTGGCGTTACATTTTTTAGCGCTCCTCCAAAAGTTCCAATTGGCGAACGAACTGCAGCTGTAATAACAACATTATGCATTTTGTACTTGCCCCTCTCTTATGTACCCTAGTCAGTTTTTAGGTGAAATTCCATAAGATGTATATCTACAACTATCATACTATAAACATACTAAAAAATCAAAATATTTAATATAATAAAAATAGAAGGAATTAACCTTCTATTCTGTCAGTGCATATAAAAACTTTTGTAAAATTTTCTCTGTCGTTTCATTCAATTTTGGCAACTTATCTACTGGAAAATATTGAAGTTTCAACCCTTCATGATCGAGCTTTAATTCCCCGCTCACATGATGTGCCTGATACAGATGAATGACATTGAAAATTTCATCGCCATTCGGATAACGGAAATATACTTCTTTTCCTGATAGAACACCAAGAAATTGCATTATTTTTGCAGTTAACCCCGTTTCCTCAAATAACTCTCTACGTGCCGTTTCTTCTGTCGTTTCACCCAGTTCCATCGCCCCGCCAGGTACACCCCAATCATATGTATCTGAACGATATTGAAGCAATACTTCTTGATTATCATTTAATATAATGATTGCTGATCCTACGAGAATAAGCGGTCTTGTACCAACGACTTTTCGTAACTCTTCAATATACCCCATATGTAAATTCCCCTTTCCCTAACCTCCCTTATCATAACAAAATTTCTCTCTTTTTGTTCATGTAATTTTAAAGAAAAAAAGGAAGCTTTCGCCTCCATTTTTTCACCTTTATTTCTTAAAACTTTCATATTTTACAGCTTCAAAAGCTTCCTCAATTTCATCATTACGATAATGGACATATGTAAAACGGCCCAATTCTACTAATCTTGCTATTTCCTGTAACGCTTTATGCTGCTCATATGTTTCTTTCAGCTTAATATGTACATAAAACTTCATTAAAGGATGTTCATATAAAGGTTCTCCCACCTCTACATATACATCTTCAACCCCTTGTACAACTCTTACATAACTCGCAAATTGATAAAGTGCTTCTCTGTCTGAAACGATTTTTAATGTATACATATATTCTCCCCCTTTCCTTTACTATATCAAAAAGACGACCACACAATGTTATAGAACTATGAAATTTTTTCGACTTGTCATCTATATATTCAATAAAGAAGGCGTTTATCCATACATGACATCTTTTTCCCACATATATTATAGGAAGAACTTTTTTCATTTGAGGTGTTCCTTATGGATCCATACGTCAATATATGTATTTGTATTACTCCCGGTGCCGATATTTCTGATGACCGCATCGCAAAAGATTTAGCTGTTGCAGAATCAATTTGGCACCCCATTACATTTCAAATTCAAGAAGTAATTGTATTAAATGAACTTTTCCGTTTTTTTGACCGTGAAATCAGTTATAAAAATTCCATTCAAAGTCAAGAAAAGTTGGCATCCTTTTTCCAAACATGTGTAAATGAAGCTCCTGAATGCGACCTTTATATTTGTTATATTGGCAGTGATTATTTCAAAGAAACAGCAGTAATTGCCTGCGCTTATTCTTTAGCAAAACAACAGCAACTTACTGGCTATATCGTTTTAACAAATTCGGCTGCCCCTATGAAAAATATATATACGCTCGCTCACGAAATCGGTCATATTTTATTTACAAGACGTATTCATGGAAAACTTACTCATGCAGATCCTCATTCTCCAACCGGTTCGGAGCACCACCCTTCTCCAACAAATCTTATGTATCCAATAGTCCCTCGTCCAGAAAACGTTCATATTCATTCCTTATTAACAGCAGAACAAAAAGCGCTCTCTTTACAAAGCTCTTTACTACAAAGAAAAAAACAGTAACCCTCATGTTACTGTTTAAAACAACTTGTTCCAATCAACAAACCAAATTCCGGCTGCTAGAAATAAAAATAGACAACTAAATGTAAATGTAATCCCTCTAAAAATCCCTATATAATATTTCTTTGGAAATAATTTTTTGCATATCCAGAGCAGCCGCTTTTTATTGAATTTCTAGTTCCCAATTTTTCTTTCTTCAATTTTTAAAGACCATCTCATTAATCCATATATACTTCCATACATAAGTAAGATCTTTGCAATTCCCCAAAATACATTTCTTTCTTCTAAGTCTTTAAATAAGAACATAATCGCAAGAGGAACAATTAGTACCACAACACCCATCCAACCAAGAACATATACTTCACCAATAAGAAGTAATAAAAATATAGTTACTGCTAATATATATGTCTGTATTGTCGACAATTGTAAAATTGGCGTCCCATACCATTTATTCATAAATATTAATAACACTAATAATAAAATAGGTATCATCACTACTACATAAATAATTCCAAACTCTACTAATTTACTTTTAAAAGAAGACATTCTAAACGCAACAATCGTTCCAATAATCGTAATGATTAAAACGATAGGATAACCGATTAACTGTACATTCGTTAACGTAAATTGTTGATTCGGATTTCCAAATAAAATATTTGTAAGTAACCAATATCCTCCTATTCCAATTATCATTCCTAAAATAGTCTTTATACTCCCGCTTTTATCCTTCTCCATCTCTTTCGCTAATTCTTCCGCATACTCTTTTGGTGAGTCACCAAATATGTCCCTTACCGTCTTCCCCTTTTTTTCACCTTCTATTAAATGAAGCTCTGCATCTTCTAGAAAGGCGTCCACCTCTTCTTCTTTAATCCCTTTTGTTATTAAATATACTTTCGTATCGATTAAAAACTTTTCTCCTTCTTTAGAAACATTCATTATAACCCCTCCCTTATTTAACCATTTCTCTTCTATTCGTCTTCATCATAATTTCAAGGAAAATTAAAATAAACAAACTTCCGTATAAACATATAATTTGAAATAACATTGGCATGAGATCTTCAGATGTAAATGTTTTAAACATTAACATAATAGAAAGCGGAATGATTAAATATAAGTTTTTAAACCATCCTTCAAAATATATATTTATAGCTACTGTTATCATAAAAATCCCACCAGCTACTATATAACTTTGGACTTCGGTGAATGTGAGCATTTTTGTAGGATATATCACATCTAATATCGTAACAGCTCCTAATAAAAACAATGGAGCAATCATAACTAAAGACCACATGGAAAACCATGTTTTTGTAAAGCTTGTGACGAAGGTCATTTTGCGAAGTAGAAAATTAGGACCTATAACAACTAAAATCAATGAAAAACTGTAACCGATACACTGAATAAGTGAAATCTGTAACATTCCATTATTCACTATTAAGATAGAAGCAATAATCCAAAAAGATACGATATTCATTACTGTAAAACCAATTTGCTTCCACGTTTCCTGTCTATCTCTTTCCATCACTTTTACAAGTTCATTTGCATATTCTTTCGGTGAGCTTCCGAAAATATCTTCTACACTCTTCCCCTCACTCTCACCTTCTATTAAATGAAGTTCTGCGTCTTCTAAAAAGTTTTCAATATCACTTTCTTTCACACTCTTTGCCGTCAAAAATAATCTCATATCTAACAAAAACTTTCGTGCTTCACTTGATAACATTATTTTCTCCTTCCCTTCCCTTCAAGTAGACGTTCTACACTACTTTGCATCGCTTCCCAGCGATCCATAAATTCATCAAGTGCTTCCTCGCCTTTTTCTGTTAATGTGTAATATTTTCTCTTTGGACCAGATGGAGATTCCTTCATTACGCTTGTTATTAGTCCTTCTTTTTGCATTCGTATTAATAACGGATAAATACTTCCCTCACTCGCCATTGTAAAACCATACTTTGCTAGCTTCTCACTCATTTCATAACCGTATATTTCGCCTTCAGAAATAATAGCAAGTAAGCATCCTTCTAAGATCCCTTTCAGCATTTGACTTGTCGACATAATTCAAATCCTCCTACTATCTTGTTTTACAAGATAGATAAGCGTAAGTATCTTGCTTTACAAAATAGTATAGCAAAGACTATTTTGCAAAACAAGATAGCTAACGATATTTTTTCCAAATGTTTGCAGGATTTTCATTATAACCTCTCTAAATAGAGCACTATGAAAACTTTATTATGAAGGGATGTTTTTCATCATGGTTACAAATCGAGTTGTCTTTTTAACAGGTGCTGCGAGTGGTATTGGATATGAAATGGGAAGTGCTTTTGCAAAAGAAGGTGCAAAAGTTGTGATTACTGATCGTCTTGAAGAACGTGCGAAAGAAGCTGCTGAGCAATTACAAAGTGAAGGTTTTCAAGCTATCGGTTTAAAATGTGACGTTACATCTGAAGAGGAAATTACAGCATCAATTTCTCAAACAGTTAGTCATTTCGGTTCATTAGATATATTAATTAACAACGCAGGAATGCAACACGTTTCACCCATTGAAGACTTTCCAACGGAAAAGTTTGAGCTACTAATTCAAATTATGCAAATTGCTCCGTTTATCGCAATTAAGCATGCCTTTCCGATTATGAAACAACAAAAATATGGTCGTATTATTAATGTCGCTTCTATTAACGGCCTTGTCGGGTTTGCTGGAAAAGCTGCCTACAATAGTGCAAAACATGGCGTAATTGGATTAACAAAAGTTGCCGCTTTAGAAGGTGCTACGCATGGTATTACTGTTAATGCCCTTTGCCCTGGTTATGTCGATACCCCTCTTGTACGTAATCAACTACAAGACTTAGCTACTACACGAAATGTACCACTTGAAAATGTTTTAGAAGATGTTATTTATCCACTCGTCCCACAAAAGCGCTTATTACAAGTACAAGAAATCGCTGATTATGCTATGTTTTTAGCGAGTGAAAAAGCTAAAGGTATTACTGGTCAAGCTGTCGTTATCGATGGTGGCTATACTGCTCAATAAAAAATAAAGTTTGCTCAAGAAGAGCAAACTTTATTTTTTATTGCGAGGATCTTCGTACTTTAGTAATTGCCGCGGGAGCTTCTCAATTGCAACAATTACCCCCTCTAATTTACTTTCAATACGGTGGAGTAAATATAATGTTACAACAATTGGAAACCCTACATTACCTATCATCTTGATCCACTCTTCCATCCTCTTCTCCTCCTTTCATTATATAAGTAAGAGAAAACAATGCATTTAGGCATAAAAAAACAAGCTATTATGTATTAGCCTGTTTTTCAAATAATGATGCAATTTCTCGTTTATAATCCCCGCTTATAATACCTTTCTCAGTAATAATTCCTGTAATTAATTCGTTCGGTGTTACGTCAAATGCAGGGTTATAAACATTCGTTCCAATTGGTGCTACTTGTTTTCCAAAGATTTTCGTAACTTCTGTTTCATCTCTTTCTTCAATAATTATTTCGGCTCCAGTTTCTTTCGTAACATCAAATGTTGACAGTGGCGCAGCAACATAAAATGGGATATCAAAGTGCTTTGCTAAAATAGCTAAATTCATTGTCCCTATTTTATTTGCCGTATCTCCATTTGCGACAATTCGATCCGCCCCTACAATAATTGCATTTATTTCTTTCGTTTGAATAGCATGAGCTGCAGTATTATCTGTAATAAGGGTCACATCAATATTTGCTTGCTTCAATTCCCAGGTCGTTAAGCGACCACCTTGTAAAACTGGTCTCGTTTCACACGCATATACATGTAAACGCACACCTTTCTCTTTTCCAATATAAAAGGGAGCTAATGCAGTTCCATATCTGGCAGTTGCGATACTTCCAGCGTTACAGATTGTTAAAATATTATCGCCATCTTTAAAACATGTTAACGCATATTCCCCAATATTTCGGCACACCTCTTCATCTTCCTGCTGAATGCGAAGCGCTTCTTCTTCTAATGTTTTTTGTGCTTCTTTTATTGTAGTAATCTCTCGAATAGATTCTCTCATACGATCAATTGCCCAAAATAAATTTACTGCTGTCGGGCGTGACGTTCCTAAATAATTACAATCTCTATTAAACTTCTTTTGAAATTCTTCAATATGTACAGTGTTATATTTTTTTGATGCAAGCGCCAAGCCAAATGCAGCTACAATTCCAATTGCAGGCGCTCCTCGTACTTCTAACATTACGATACTTTTCCAAACCTCTTCAATAGTCGTCAATGTTTTGTATTCTGTGCTATGCGGCAATTTCGTTTGATTTAATACCGCAATTGCATCACCTTTCCAGCTTACAGATCTCGGAACAGTAACAATTGTACTCACGCTTTTACGCCCCCTGAAACTGTCTGTTGAAATAATGTTCGAAACAGTTGAATATCAGCACTTTTAGATTCATATTTTATTAGTTCTTTACCTAAGGATAGCGCTTGTTTCTTAGCTTGAATTCTTGTTTCTTTATTTTCTATTTCATCTAAATCTGCTACATGAGCTAAACCAATTGTTCTACGAATCAGTTCACATCCGGCAAATCCAACTGCATCAGTAAAGATATTTTGCAAAATAATTGGTAACCATTGTTTTTCTTTCGTATATGCTTCTACACCTTCTCCAATCCATAATTTTGTAAATTTTTCCACAAAATAACTCCACGTCTTTTCTATATGGAAAAATAGTACACTTCTTTTTTCTTCTTCTCTAGATAAAGCATTTAGTAATAGATTTGCAATAAATTGACCTATGTCAAATCCAAATGGGCCATATGTCGCAAATTCTGGATCAATCACTTTCGTTTCAGAAGGTGACGAAAAAATACTACCAGTATGTAAATCACCATGAATAAGAGTTTCTTTTCTTGTTAAGAACTTATATTTATATTGTGCTACTTTTAGTTTTAAAGTTTTATCACTCCAAAGTTCATCAACCACTAGCTGTAAATCTGGCTCATAATCATTTGTATCATAATGTCCAAACGGATCTGTAAACACTAATTCCTCTGTAATTTTACAAAGGTCCGGATTTACAAAGGTACCTTCTAGTACCCTCTTCTCTTCTGACTGTAAACCAAAATCTGAAGTGTAAAATAAAACATGTGCTAGAAAACGGCCGATATGCTGGGATAAAAGCGGATATTCTTCTCCGTCTATTAATCCTTTTCTTGTAATTGTTAGTCTTGATAAGTCTTCTATTACCGTTATCGCTAACTCTTCATCATGACTGTACACTACTGGAACATAATCCGGTACATACTGCGCAAAAATTTGTAATGCCTTGCTTTCAATCGTTGCTCTTTTTATAGATAATGGCCAGCTTTCACCAACTACTTTCGCATAAGGCAGTGCTTGTTTTATTATAATTGATTTCTCTCCATCATCTAATTTGAACACGTAATTTAAGTTTCCGTCTCCAATTTCATGACAAACGACATTTGCCTTTGCTTCAAAATAGCCATGATCTTTCGCATATTGTACAGCTGTTATTTCTGTTAATGAATAATATCCCATCGTCTTCTCCCCCTTTTTAAATTCAGAGGTTTTTCTAACATAGAAAAACCTCTTTCCACTAAGAAAGAGGTTTGAAGTTTATCTTCTCCCCTCTTATCTGCCAGAAAGTTTTACTTTCTGCTGGAATTAGCACCGTGCCTTTTGGCGTAATAAACGCCCCATTTTACAATGGTATTACGGTCGGTTGCTGGGCTTCATCGGGCCAAATCCCTCCACCTGCTCTTGATAAGAGTTGTATAATTTTTTGAATTTTTAACTTTATGTTGAAGACTATACCAAGAATAAAAATCACTTGTCAACATTTTATTTGTATAATTCTGGACGGCGATCCGCAAAAACTGGAATTCCTTTACGTACTTCTTTAATTTTCTCGAATTCAAGCTCTCCAAATAAAATTGATTCCTCTTCATTCGCCTCTACTACAACTTCACCCCAAGGGTCCACAATTAAAGAATGACCCGCAAATACATTATTTGGATCCTTTCCCGCTCTATTACATGCAACAACATAACACTGATTTTCAACTGCTCTTGCTTGCAATAGCAAACGCCAATGTGCTAAACGAACTAATGGCCATTCTGCTACAACAAATAATACTTTTGCCCCTTTAGCAGTATGGACACGCATCCACTCTGGAAAACGAATATCATAACAAATTGTTCCAGCGCATTCAACATCATCCAGCTTAAATTCGCCCGTACCATTACCGGCTATTAAATATTTATGTTCATCCATAAGCTGAAATAAATGTACTTTACTATATTCGTTGACTAGCTGTCCTTCATTATTTACAACATACATCGTATTTGTAACGCCTTGCTCTGTTTGCTTTGCTATAGAACCACCAACAATATGTACATCATATTGCTTCGCCCATTCTATTAACTTTTCTTTCGTTTCCACTCCATCCCTATCTGCAATTTCAGAAAGTCTCGTTAAATCATATCCTGTTGTCCATAGTTCTGGTAAGACGATAACATCTGGCCTTTCCTTCATAGCTTCGCTTATTTTATTTTTAGCATTCTCAATATTTTTTTCTACATCTCCAAAAACAATATCCATTTGAATACATGCGACTTTCATTTTTTCAGCCCCATTCTTATTTTTTTCTTTACAAAATACTGGAAAGATTATATCATTTGTCACTAGAATTGTAACAACTTTCAAAAGAGGTGGAAAGTATGAAATTATTTCAACCTTCTGAGATAGTAACATCATTGCCAACACAATTTTTCGCTTCACTTGTTGCAAAAGTTAACAAAGTCGTTGCAGCTGGTCACGATGTTATTAATCTAGGTCAAGGTAATCCAGATCAACCAACACCGCAGCATATCGTAAAAGCTTTACAAGATGCTGCCGAAAAGACCATTCATCATAAATATCCGCCATTTCGCGGACATGAAAGCTTAAAGGAAGCCGTGACTACATTCTATAAACGTGAATACGGCGTCGAATTAAACCCAAAAACTGAAGTTGCTATTTTGTTTGGTGGGAAGGCTGGACTAGTAGAATTACCAATTTGTTTTACAAATCCTGGTGATACAATTCTCGTTCCGGATCCAGGCTATCCAGATTATTTATCTGGGGTTGCCTTAGCAAAGGCACACTTTGAAACCATGCCGCTTATTGCAGAAAATCATTTTTTACCGGATTATAAAAAAATTGACGACTCTATCGCTGAACGGGCAAAGTTAATGTTTTTAAACTATCCAAATAACCCTACAGGTGCTACTGCATCAAAAGATTTTTTTGATACAACCATTCATTTTGCTAATAAACATAATATATTAGTTGTTCACGATTTCGCTTACGGTGCTATCGGATTTGATGGTCAAAAACCTGTTAGTTTCTTGCAAGCAGATGGTTCGAAAGATATAGGAATTGAAATTTACACGTTATCAAAAACTTTCAATATGGCTGGCTGGCGTATTGCTTTTGCAGTTGGAAATGAAAGTGTCATCGAAACCATTAACCTATTGCAAGATCATATGTATGTTAGTATTTTTGGTGCAATTCAAGATGCTGCTCGCGAAGCACTATTAAGTTCACAGTCTTGTGTAGTAGATCTTGTAAATAGTTACGAATCTCGGAGAAACGCTCTTATTTCAGCTTGTCACTCAATTGGTTGGAATGTAGACATTCCAACCGGATCATTCTTTGCATGGCTTCCTGTACCAGAAGGTTATACATCCGAGCAATTTTCTGATATTTTACTAGAAAAAGCACACGTTGCAGTTGCTCCTGGTGTTGGATTTGGTGAACATGGCGAAGGGTATGTCCGTGTTGGTCTCTTGCATACAGAAGATAGATTACGAGAAGCCATTAATCGAATTGATAAATTAAATTTTTTCAAAAAGTAATTGACAACATGAAAAATATCTGACAAAATTCAGTTATCTTAAAAATTTAAACATTTCTAAATACTTCTTATCAAGAGCAGGTGGAGGGACGAGCCCGACGAAACCCGGCAACCGATCTACAATCGTAGACACGGTGCTAATTCTCGCAGCATTATGCTGACAGATAAGGAGCTGGTTGTAAAAAAACCTCTCCTTAGCTGAGAGGTTTTTTTATTTAACTAGGAGGTTATAACAATGAGCGGAATTATAGCGACGTATTTAATCCATGATGATTCACATAACTTAGAAAAAAAGGCTGAGCAAATTGCACTTGGTTTAACAATTGGCTCTTGGACTCATTTGCCACAATTATTGCAAGAACAATTAAAGCAACATAAAGGCAACGTCATTCATATTGAGGAATTAGCTAAACATGAACATACGAATTCGTATTTACGTAAAAAAGTAAAACGCGGAATTATTAAAATCGAATATCCGTTATTAAACTTCAGTCCAGATTTACCAGCAATTTTAACGACTACATTTGGAAAGCTATCCCTTGATGGCGAAGTAAAATTAATTGACTTAACTTTTTCAGAAGAATTGAAAGAACATTTTCCTGGTCCAAAATTCGGGATAGATGGGATTCGAAACCTTTTACAAGTGCATGATCGTCCCCTTTTAATGAGTATTTTTAAAGGAATGATTGGACGAAATATTGGGTATTTAAAAACGCAATTACGTGATCAAGCAAGTGGTGGTGTAGATATAGTAAAAGATGATGAAATATTATTTGAAAATGCATTAACACCACTTACGAAACGCATTGTATCTGGAAAAGAAGTTTTACAATCCGTATATGAAACATACGGACATAAAACGTTATATGCCGTAAATTTAACAGGACGAACTTTTGATTTAAAAGAAAATGCGAAACGTGCAGTGCAAGCTGGAGCTGATATTCTATTATTTAACGTATTTGCTTACGGACTAGATGTACTGCAATCACTTGCAGAAGATGATGAAATCCCAGTTCCTATTATGGCACACCCTGCTGTAAGTGGTGCTTATTCAGCATCTAAGTTATATGGAATTTCATCTCCATTATTACTCGGAAAGCTACTACGCTATGCTGGGGCTGACTTTTCATTATTCCCATCTCCATACGGAAGTGTTGCGCTAGAAAAAGAGGAAGCTCTTGCTATCTCAAAATATTTAACTGAAGACGATGCATTTTTCAAGAAGAGCTTTTCTGTTCCATCTGCTGGTATTCACCCTGGTTTCGTTCCCTTTATTGTACGAGATTTCGGTAAAGATGTTGTTATTAATGCTGGCGGCGGGATACATGGACATCCAAATGGAGCGCAAGGCGGTGGTAAAGCTTTCCGTACTGCAATTGATGCTACTTTGCAAAATAAACCACTCCATGAAGTAGATGACATAAATTTGCATAGTGCACTACAAATATGGGGAAATCCCTCTCATGAGGTGAAATTATGAGTATTCAAGTATTTTGTGATTTCGATGGCACGATTACAAATAATGATAACATTATGTCCATTATGGAAAAATTCGCACCACCAGAAGCTGAAGAAGTAAAGAATAGAATTTTATCACAAGAGCTATCTATTCAAGAAGGTGTTTCTCAATTATTTCGATTAATACCTACTCATCTGCACGATGAAATTATTCAATTTTTAATAGAAACTGCTGAAATTCGTAATGGTTTTCATGAATTTATACAATTTGTAAATGAAAATAACATTTCTTTTTACGTTATATCAGGTGGAATGGATTTCTTCGTCTATCCACTCTTACAAGGACTCATTCCAAAAGAGCAAATTTACTGTAATGAAACAGATTTTTCAAATGAATACATTACGGTGAATTGGCCTCATCCTTGTGATCATCATTGTCAAAATCATTGCGGATTATGTAAATCATCACTCATCCGTAAATTGAGTGATACGAATGACTTCCATATTGTGATTGGAGATTCAATTACTGATTTACAAGCTGCGAAACAAGCAGATAAAGTATTTGCTCGTGACTTCCTTATTACAAAGTGTGAAGAGAATTATATTGCTTATACACCGTTTGAAACATTCCATGATATTCAAAATGAATTAAAACATTTGTTGGAGGTGAAATCATGAAACAACTTTTTCGTCAATGGTATGACTTAAGCGAGATAAAAAAAGAATTAACAACTCGAAATTGGTTCCCAGCAACAAGTGGTAATATTTCTATAAAAGTTAGTCATGAGCCACTTACTTTTCTCATTACAGCAAGCGGTAAAGATAAAACAAAAACCACTCCAGATGATTTTCTATTAGTAGATCATGTAGGAGTTCCCGTTTTAGAGACTGAATTACGCCCTTCAGCAGAAACAATATTGCATACACATATTTATAACAATACGAATGCCGGGTGCGTACTTCATGTTCATACAACTGATAATAATGTCATCACAAATTTATATAGTGATGCAGTTACCCTTCAAAATCAAGAAATTATTAAAGCTCTCGATATTTGGGAAGAAGGGGCAACAATTCACATTCCTATTATCGAAAACCATGCCCATATCCCAACGCTTGGAGAAAACTTCCGAAAGCATATACAAGGTGATTCGGGAGCGGTATTAATCCGTAACCACGGTATTACCGTATGGGGCCGAGATAGCTTTGATGCAAAGAAGAGATTAGAAGCTTATGAGTTTTTATTCCAATTTCATATAAAACTATTATCAATTCAAGGAGGCGTTTCTAATGGCGCAAATTCGTATTCATGAAGTAAATACTCGTATTGAAAATGAAGTGGAAGTATCTAAATTTCTACAAGAGGAAGGCGTTTTATATGAGAAATGGAATATTTCTAAACTTCCTACTCATTTAAATGAAAATTATTCTTTAACAGATGAAAACAAAGCTGAAATATTAGCTGTTTTTTCAAAAGAAATCGCTGATGTTTCAGCACGTCGAGGTTATAAAGCACATGATGTAATTTCACTTTCAAATAGCACACCTAACCTTGACGAATTATTAATTAATTTCCAAAAAGAACATCATCATACAGACGACGAAGTCCGCTTTATCGTCAGTGGTCATGGCATTTTCGCTATTGAAGGCAAAGATGGGAAATTCTTTGATGTTGAACTTGAGCCAGGCGATCTAATATCTGTTCCAGAAAATGCAAGACATTATTTTACCTTGCAAGATAATCGTCAAGTTGTAGCTATTCGTATTTTTGTAACAACTGAAGGCTGGGTTCCAATCTATTAAGGTAGTTAGTTGAATAAAAGGACTTGGATCCCCTTTTCCAAACTTTTATTCACTCTACATATATACATCCTCCTATGGAACAGGCTTATTTCACTTTTGAAATAAGCCTGATTTTTTATTTACTCAAAAGTACCATTTCATCACAAATTTAACGCCTTGATTTTTCAAGTGTATTTTTTGAACATTTATTGAACATTTATTGAAATATTTCTGAAAATTCTGTTTTAAATGTGATATACTACAATTAACTAAGAAGGAAAATAATATCGCAAACAGAGGGGGATAATCATGAGCTTACTTATCGCACTTATACTTGGAGTTACATGTGGAGCATTTCCTGTTATTTTAGGAGCTATTATGGAAGAGTTAGAAATTGGTGTTTTAGGATTTGTCGCATCTTGTGTAAGCGCTTTATTTTTTGGTTTATTCGGCGCTATTCCTGTTTCAATTCTGTGTGCTTTTTATATAATACGCCATGCTCGTACAAAACAATTTGGTCCTAATCACATCGCACAAATTATCCCATTCCCGGTTGAACGATGTCGCCGCGCTTCTAACTTATAATGACTAAATAAATAAAAGTCCTCAAATGAGGACTTTTATTTATTTTCTTCTAGAAATTGAAACAATTCTTGTAGATGTAGGGCATCTTCACCATAGCTAACAGATACATGAAATATACCGTCAATCTCAGCTTGCATATAAAGATCCACTCCATCACGATCATATTTCAATGCCAAATAAAACTCCATTTCTTCTAACATCTTTTTAGAGGTTCGAATTACATAATGCCCCTTCTCATCTCTTCCATATTCAAAGTCTGGTTCAAAATCATATTTTTGTTTAAAAGCTTCTTTTTGTTTTTCATTAATTTGCATACAAGTAGCTCGCTGTACAGTATCAATCATCTCATCAAACTTTTGAAGGTCCACCTCGTTTACCCCCTTATATATTTTTTATATAATACTTGTGTTCCACTATTTTCTTCGCCATCCTTAATTAACTCTTCATACAATTCTTTCGCCAAACTTAAGCCTGGGACTGGTAATTGTAATTTTTCTGCTTCCTCTAAAGCAATTTTCATATCTTTCATAAAATGCTTTACATAAAATCCTGGCTCAAAGTCTCCTTTTAACATTCGAGGAGCTAAATTACTTAATGACCAACTACCTGCTGCCCCTGTTGAAATACTCTCTAACACTTTATCTGGATTCAATCCAGCCTTCTTCGCGTAAGCAACAGCCTCACATACTCCAATCATATTGGAAGCAATCGCAATTTGATTGCACATTTTTGTATGTTGTCCACTCCCAGCTGGTCCTTGTAATTGAATGTTTGTTCCTAACTTTTCAAGTAAAGGTAAGCATCTATCATATATTTCTTTCTCTCCACCTACCATAATTGCGAGTTTTGCTTCTTTCGCACCAACATCTCCTCCTGAGACAGGTGCATCTAACGTATATATATTTTTGCTTTTTGCAACTTCATTAATACGTTTTGCTAAAGTAGGTGTAGATGTCGTAAAGTCAATTGCTATCGTACCTTCTTTTGCATGTTCTATAATTCCTTCTATACCAAAATACACTTCTTCTACATCATGTGGATATCCAACCATTGTCATTACAATATCAACTTGCTTCACTAACTCTTTTGGCGTATCACACCATTGTGCACCATCTTGCACTAAAGAATCTGTTTTTGCTTTCGTTCTATTATATACATATACTTTATGACCATCTTGCATTAAGTGATAAACCATACTTTTTCCCATTACACCAATACCAATGAAACCTATTGATAAAGTTTTATGTTCCATTTTCTCATCCCCTTTGTTCTAATAAATCATTTACCATCTTTCGGAACTCTTTATTAAAGTCATCATCCATACTATTTTTTACATTTGAAAATAACATAACAAAAATTCCTTTTTCTTTATTAAAATTATTGAAAGTGTTCCAACCAGATAATACACCATGATTATGAAAATAATCTGGATATATATAAAAACTAAATGCATATTTCCGTTCTGCTGAAGGCGAAAACATTGCTTGTATACTTTGTTCAGAAAGAAGTTTTCCATTTATAATTGCTTCGTCTAACTTCTTCATATCTCCAACTGTCGTATACATCTCACCACAACCATATAGCCAATCCATGCCTAACTTCTGCGCTGGTACAAGCTCTTGATTTTTTTTCACATAACCCTTTGTAAAATTTTTATCTCCAGGTACCATATTTCCCATACCGGATTCATGCATATCTGCTTTTACAAATATGTTTTCTTTTATGTAATCTCCTAAAGGTTTTTTCGAGATATGTTCTATTATATAAGCAAGAACCATATAATTATAATCTGTATATCTCCAACCTGTTCCTGCAGGAAATTCTAAATTTTGACGTCCAATCCAATTAACTAACTGTAAACGGGAAGCAGCATTCACATTTCCTTTCGCATGTTCAGGTAAACCAGAGGTATGGGTTAACAAATGATATAGTGTAATATTTTTATTCTCCGGAAATGAAGGAATATATTTATTTACATTATCTTGAATATTCAATTTACCTTGTTCTTGCAACTGTAAAATAGATGTGGCAACAACTGTTTTCGTAATAGAACCAATACGATATTTTGTTTGAGGCGTATTTTCTATTTTATTTTGAACATCAGCATACCCATATCCTTTATTCAATATAACACGCTCTTTATCTGTTACCAAAACTGTTCCATTAAATTGCTTTCCGACTAAATATTGATCTAATTTTTGAGATATGCTAGCATAATCAATTTGTTGCTCTTCTTTTTCTTCTATATTCCCTTGTACTTCTGATTCAATAGTAGGATTCACTTTAGTTGTTAATACAGTGTTTTCCTTTATATTGGGGCTAACAAGAAAATAGTATACTCCGCCGCCAACTATAGCAGACAGTGAAGCCATCACCATTACTTTTTTTATCATATTGATCCTCCATAATTCCTTCACTAAAAATTGTCCCCCTATTCTATTATCAAACAATAAAAAAAAATCGCAACAATTTGTTGCGAAAAATTACATTTTTTCTTTTCTATACACACATACTTGATTCTTCCCATTTTTTTTCGCTTCATATAATGCAATGTCCGCTCGTTGCATTAATTCTTCTCTTGTAGTTCCTTGTTCATATAACGCAACTCCAAAGCTAGCTGTTAGCTTCGAAATTCCAGTGAATTGCTTTGTTTCAATGAAGAATCGTAATGACTCCGCAACTTGAAATGCTTCCTTTTCTACTGTATTTGTCACTAATATAATGAATTCTTCTCCTCCCCATCTTGCAAATACATGTTGTTGCTCCACTTTAGATTTCATAAGCTCTGCAAGTTGTATTAATGCCAAATCACCAAAATCATGACCATATGTGTCATTAACCGTTTTAAAATTATCTATATCAAATAAAATGATAGCTATTTTCTCATCACTACGTATTACCTTTTCCCACTCTACCTCTAGTATTTGTTGAAACTTTAAACGATTATAAATCTCTGTCAATGAATCTACCATAGCAAGTCTTTCTTGCTCTTGATAGATTTCATCTAATTCTGTAATTTCCGTGCACTTTACAATAAATCTTGATAAATCTTCTGGCAATGGTGTCGCACGTAATAAAAAAGTGGATACTACCCCTTCATAATTTAGCATCTTAATTCTTCTACCACTTGATAAAGTATCGTCTAACCATGTGATATCATGCGTCGTCGAATAGTATCCACTTTCTCTAATAAAATGTTCAGCAAATACTAAATGTTGCTCACGATAGGCAAACAGATTTTCATATCCAAAAAAAGCTAAAAAATTTGTATTACAATCAACAATCTCATCATCTTCTACTATAAATAATAGATCATTTTGAAAATCAAACATCGTTTGAAGCAATTCCTGCTGCAAACCGACTTGCCTTACTAAAGAAAGTTGATACAAACTCTTATTCACTTCCTCTAACACTGCTTGCGGAGTTACAGGAGCTATTACAATATTACGTATTCCTAATGCAAGTACATCTGTGAATTCTTTTGTTATTTGTTGATCCCAAATGACAATGAATGTACTGTGCGGAGTATACATATTCTTTATATATTTTATTTGAGAATAATCTGTTACATACGTAATGATAATGTGTGGTTTCGTTCTTTGAAATAATAGTTCGCCCTCTTCAAAACTATTTGCTATAAACATACATTTTGGATGGATATTTTCTACCGTTTGTTGATGCTTACATCCATTTTCTATATAAAGGACATTTAACTGCAGATCTTGTAACACATTTTGGAAAACCGTATTCTCTAATAAAAAATGTAGTATGTTCATCACTAGTCTTCACTCACTTCATATATCTTGTTCTACTGAATTCCTCACAAACTTTTTTAAAAGACTGTTCTCCAATAAACTTTAATTTGTGAGAGATACATATTAACAAGCTAATTGAGAATGTTATCTTCGCTTTTCACTCTATAAATTCCTTTTTTAGTGTATGATTGTAGGAATTGTATCGTTTGTATGAATGCCCTAGCTTATTTTTAAAACTTGACAATTAAAATAAAGATATTATATTCTTAAATTCGATAACTTACAAAATGTAAGTAGTGTATATTATTTTTTTGAAAATAATTCGATATACAATTTGGAGGATATACAATGACAAACGACAACTTTTTTAACGTTCTATATGAACGCACATCTACACGTGCATTCAACCCAAATAAAGAAATCTCATCTACAGAATTACATGAGATTTTAAAAGCCGCAGCACAAGCACCTTCCGCTTGGAACTTGCAACACTGGAAATTCCTTGTTTTTCAAGGTGAAGATGTACAAAAACGATTACACCCAATAGCTTATAACCAGCAACAAATTCTTGATGCTTCTGCAGTAGTCGCTATTTTAGGTGATTTAGAAGCTTATAAAAATGTTGAGCCAGTATATGGTCCAATTGTAGAACAAGGATTTATGAAAGAAGAAGCAAAAGAACGCTTAGCTAAAAATATTGAATCTGCATATGCTCGTGAACAATTCCCAAGAGATGCTGCCTTTTCAAATGCATCTTTAGCAGCAATGCAACTTATGCTTGCAGCTAAAGCAACTGGTTGGGATACTTGTGCTATTGGTGGCTTCAATCCACAAGCACTGACAGACGAATTTAACGTTTCATCTCGTTACGTTCCAATTATGCTTATTACAATTGGTGAATCAACTTTAAAAGGACACCCTGCACCTCGTATGAGCGTAGAGCAAGTGAGTGAGTGGGCAAAATAATAAAAAACGAAGGTAACTACATTGCCTTCGTTTTTTTATTCTCTGTCATACTTTTGTAATATTACTACAAATCATTCGACATTTATGATAAGGGAAAAGTATATTCTATTCCCTTATCATAAATAAACTTGACGTTTTGTGTCGAATTTTGTTTAGGTGTTGAAATATACCCGTGTATTTTTGTTACAATTGTGATACAATGATAACAAATAGATAACAAGAGAGGGATTTTCATTGAGTTCATACGGAAGCTTTATCGCACTTTTATGTTACATAGTAACTGTACTGCTTCTATATTTTATTGGTGATGCCGCAAACATCTCCATTTTACAATTCCCAAAAGAAGAAGCATTCCAATTAGAATCAGAAAAACATACTGCACGATCCATTGTACCACTACTCCTAGCTCTTCCTGTATATATCATCGTTTTATATAAAAGTAAAAAAGTGTAAAGGCTACCTATTTCATTTATTTCGGTGGTTTTTACATTTTTTTGTTATATTTCCCCTATTTTAAACATCATTCCATACTAAACACCCAGCTAGTCATTTAAAATGAGAAAATCCCCTAGAAAAAATTCCACTCTCTGTCCAGTCACTCACTACCGAACTTACATAGATTATAAGTGTGAAGGGGGTGATGAGGATTATGTTTGGATCATTTGGATGCTGTGATAACTTTAGAGACTGTCATCATCATGAAAGAGAGTGCAGACATCATGAGAAAGAGAAAGAGAGAGAAGTAGTTAGACCACAACAACCAGCTGTATGTAACGTACTTGCTAGCATTTCAGTTGGAACAGAACTTTCTCTTTTAAGCATTAGAGGTAATGGCACTTTCAACAATGTAATTTTTGAAGGTTTCGCTAACGGTGTTGCTCTTTTCTCTGCTTTAGCTCGTAATAACAAAGACGACAAAGATAACAATAAAGACGATAAGAACAATCAAAATCGAAATACTTTTACTGGTATTTTACGTGTATGCCCAACTGATATCGTTGCTATCGCTATCTAATTCCGTTCCTTATCCTCTATAGTAAGAAAATAAGATTTATTTTTCTCATAGAAAAAACCTGAGACCGATTTCAAATCGACTCAGGTTTTTTTATTGGTTATATGCTTTTAACTAGTTCAACAACTTCTTCAGCAGTTGACATCATTAATGCTTTTTCTGCTAATGTTTCCATTTCTGCTTTTGACAACTTGCTTAGTTGTGTTCTTGCAGGAAGAATAGATGTTGCACTCATACTGAACTCATCTAAACCTAATCCTAATAATAATGGGATAGCAAGTGAATCGCCTGCCATCTCACCACACATACCAGCCCATTTGCCTTCTTTATGAGCAGCATCGATAACCATTTTTACAAGACGTAAAATAGATGGGTTATATGGTTGGTATAAGTATGATACTTGTTCGTTCATACGGTCTGCAGCCATTGTGTATTGGATTAAATCATTTGTTCCGATAGAGAAGAAGTCAACTTCTTTCGCGAATTGATCTGCTAATACTGCTGAAGCTGGGATTTCAACCATCATACCAACTTCAATAGAATCAGAAACAGTTGTACCCGCTTCTACAAGTTTCGCTTTCTCTTCTAATAAAATTGCTTTTGCTTGACGGAACTCATCAAGAGTTGCAATCATTGGGAACATAATTTTTAAGTTACCGTATACGCTAGCACGAAGTAATGCACGAAGTTGTGTACGGAACACATCTTGCTCATCAAGACATAAGCGAATTGCACGGTATCCTAAAAATGGGTTCATTTCTTTTGGTAAATGTAAGTATGGAAGCTCTTTATCTCCACCGATGTCAAGTGTACGAACAACGACTGGTTGACCTTCTTTTACACCTTCAAGAACTGCTTTATACGCTTCGAACTGCTCTTCTTCTGTTGGAAGATTGTCACGACCCATGTATAAGAATTCTGTACGGTATA
Organism: Bacillus sp. GC_Bacil_1; assembly: GCF_026540675.1. NCBI lineage: Bacteria > Bacillati > Bacillota > Bacilli > Caryophanales > Bacillaceae > Bacillus > Bacillus sp. GC_Bacil_1. Next base: position 204,041 of record NZ_JALNUG010000009.1, on the reverse strand, counting down.
AGCCAACGCCTTCTCCGCCATTATCGATAATACCTTGTACATCATTTGGTGTTCCGATATTTGCAACAAGCTCAACGTGATGTCCATCACTTGTTACAGTAGCTTGGTCTTTTAATTTTGCCCATTCAGTTTTTTGCTCTTCAAATTTCGCTTTCTTTTCTTCAAACGAACGAAGAGTTTCTTCTGATGGGTTTACAATTACTTCTCCATCTAAACCGTCAATGATAACGATATCGCCGTTTTGGATTTTCTCCATAACAACTTTCGTACCAACAACAGCTGGAATTTCCATAGAACGAGCCATAATTGCAGAGTGAGATGTACGTCCACCGATATCAGTAGTGAAACCTTTTGCATACTTACGGTTTAACTGAGCTGTATCAGATGGTGTTAAATCTTCAGCAATAATGATTACCTCTTCAGAAATTGTACCAGGATTTGAGAAGTTAATTCCTAGTAAATGTGCAAGAACGCGTTTTGTTACATCACGAATGTCCGCAGCACGTTCTTTCATATATTCGTTATCCATGTTTTCAAACATAGAAATAAACATTGATGCAACTTCATCCATTGCAAATTCAGCATTTACTTTTTCGCTATTTACTTTATCTTTTACTGGGTTTACTAGTTCTGGATCATTTAACACTAATAAATGTGCTTCAAAGATCGCAGCTTTGTCAGCACCTAGCTCAGCAAATGCGTGGTCCTTAATAGCTTCTAATTCAGTTTTTGCTTTCTCAAGCGCAGCGTCTAAGCGTGCAATTTCTGCAGCTTCGTTTGTAATTGATTTCTTTTCGATGTTAAATTCAGGATTTTCAAGTCTGAAAGCCTTTGCAATAGCAATCCCACTTGATGCAGCGATCCCTTGAATGTTAAGAGTCATTATTCTCCTAATCCTTCGTTTTTCATAGTTTCTTCGATAGCTGCTAGTGCTTGAGCTGCATCATCACCATTTGCAGTGATTTTAATTTCTGCGTTTTGTTGAATGCCTAAAGACATAACGCCCATGATTGATTTTAAGTTAACGTTCTTTCCGTTATACTCTAAGTTAATGTCAGAACCGAATTTGCTTGCAGTGTTTACAAGTAGAGTTGCTGGACGAGCATGAATTCCTGAGTCGCTAGTTACTTTAAAGATTTTTTCCATGATTATTTATCTCCTTTAAATTACAGTTTTTTTTAGTTGTATAGACGTGAGTACTACATCATCTATTGTATATAATAGGCGATGTTCGGTCAACCACATCGCCTATTATAATTATAAACATTTTGCGTCAAATTCCTACTGAATGTCAATAATAGCGGTTTCGCCCTTCTTAACATTTCCATCTTTTTTCAATTCGACTTGTTGCCCTTGTTGTAAGTTTGTAAATACAATTGGTGTAATGATAGATGGTGCATTTTCTTTTACAAATGCAAGATCTACTTTTAATAATGGTTGGCCTTGCTTCACTTTATCACCTTGTGCTACAAGTGCCTCGAATCCTTCACCATTTAATTTTACAGTATCAATACCAAAGTGGATTAAAATTTCTTTTCCGCCTTCAGATTGAATACCAATCGCATGTTTTGTAGGGAATACATTGACAATTTCACCGTTAACTGGAGAAACTACTGTTCCTTCAGTTGGCTCAATTGCAAATCCGTCTCCCATCATTTTTCCTGAGAATACTTGGTCAGGCACTTCTGTAATTGGTAAGATTTTCCCTTCGATTGGTGATACAATTGTTTCATTTTCATCAACTTTTTGAGGAGTTTCTTCCACTTTTACAGGTTCTTCTTTTTCAACATGAGGTGTACGACCTGACATTATATCATGAATTTGTGATTTTAACGTGTCAGATTTCGGTCCGAAAATAGCTTGAATGTTATTTCCAACTTCAAGTACACCAGCTGCTCCAAGTTCTTTTAAGCGGTCTTTGTTTACATTCTTTTGTTCGTTAACTTGAACACGTAAACGAGTAATACAAGCATCTAAAGAAGCAATGTTTTCTTTACCACCAAGTGCTACTAATACTTCACGAGGAAGTTCGCCTGCTTCTGTTTTTCCTGCACCGTCATTCGCATTTGCCTCTTCACGACCAGGTGTTTTTAGATTCCATTTACGGATTGCAAAGCGGAATCCGAAGTAGTAAATAACTGCTAGTACAAGACCAACAATAATTACCCACCACCATGCTGTACGGCCTGGTAGTACACCGAATAATAGGAAGTCAATTAAACCACCAGAGAATGTCATACCAATTTTAACACCTAAAATTTGCATTGTCATAAATGATAGACCAGCAAATACAGCGTGAATTCCGAATAATACTGGCGCTACGAATAAGAATGAAAATTCAAGTGGCTCTGTAATACCTGTTAAGAAAGATGTTAATGCTGCAGAACCTAAAATACCTGCTGCTAATTTTTTATTTTCTGGACGTGCTTCATGGTACATTGCTAAAGCTGCTGCTGGAAGACCGAACATCATGAACGGATACTTACCAGTTGTAAATGTACCTGCTGTTAATTCTACACCGTCTTTTAACTGTGCCATAAAGATTTTTTGGTCACCACGGATTAATTCGCCAGCTGCATTTGTATACTGACCGAATTCGAACCAGAACGGTGAATAGAAAATGTGATGTAGTCCAAATGGAATTAATGAACGTTCAATTAAACCGAATATAAATGCTGCGATTGTTCTATTTGCATCAATCATTTGATGTGAGAACGTGTTTAAGCCACCTTGAATGTATGGCCAAACGAAGCACATGATAATACCTACTATTAAAGAGAATGTTGCAGTTGCGATCGGTACGAAACGCTTACCTGCAAAGAAACCTAAGTATGATGGTAATTCAATGTTGAAGTATTTATTATAGCAATATGCCGCTACTATACCGACGATAATACCACCAAATACCCCTGTTTGTAGCGTTGGAATACCTAATACGTTTGCATACGCTGGATCTGCAAATCCAATTTTTACTGGGTCTGCTCCAGAACTTGTTACTTTCACTAGCTTATCTACTTCTAAGAACACACTCATCGTTTTGTTCATAATTAAGTAACCGACGAATGCTGCTAAACCAGCTACTCCGTCTCCACCAGCTAAACCAATTGCTACCCCAACTGCGAATAATAATGCAAGGTTAGCGAAAATAATATCACCAGATTGTTCCATAATTTTTGCAACCATTACGAACCAATCTGCTTTTAAAGCAGGAATAACATTTGTTAACTGTGGATTTTGAAATGCATTACCAAATCCAAGTAAAATACCTGCTGCCGGTAAAATCGCTACTGGAAGCATTAACGCTTTTCCGACTTTTTGAAGAACACCAAAGATCTTCTTAAACATGGAAACCCTTCCTCTCTTATCTATATTGATACCTTCCGACAAACGCCAAAAAGACATGAGGAAAAAAAGATAGAACGATAGCTATACAAAGGGTAGTATATCCCTTTCTCTAGCTTACATTCCTTACTTTTCTCCACTCATGCCTGATCGAATCAGTAACACGTGTCAAAAATAGGTTTACGTATAAGTTCACTATAATTAAGGCAAACGTTTTCGTTACTCACCTTAATGTGTTTGTCGAAATTTGTATAACTTTGCAATAGTTATTATACATAACTATTGTAAGCGATTCAATCATTTTTTTTAACGTTTTCATTTTAGACAAAAATATATGAATTATTACACATGCTCTGCCTTGACTAAGCGTTGCAAGTGCATCGTTAAATAAATACTTTCAGCTTCATATACAGGTAGTTGCAACTCTTTTTGCATGACCTTAACTAGCTTCCAAGCTACGTTATAGCAAACTGGATACTCCGCCTTTAATAAATCAGCAAAACTTTGCGATTCTTCTACTTTTTCTCCTTTTTTCACCCTCTCAATAGCATATTGAAGATGACGAATAAGGCGTAAATAATGAATGCTCTCTTGATCTAATGTAATTTCTAAGTTTGTCTCAATTAAAGATACAAGTTGTGCAATGAGACGGGAGTTTTGATTAACTGAAGATAAATCAGAATTTGTAAGCGAACTGTAAATGTGAAGTGCAATAAAACCAATTTCTCCTTCTGGCAATGTAATTTGCAAACGAGAATTTAAAAGTTCTACAACACCTTCCGCAATTTCATATTCCTCTGGATAGAGCATTTTTGTTTCAACTAAAAAAGGATTATCAATTGTAAGTCCTTGTTTTAACCTTTTAATTGCAAATGAAATATGATCTGTTAACGCAATATGAATATGTTCATTTAGTGGAGATTTCGCTTTTTCTTGAATGTACAGCATAATATCGTTCATCAATTCAATTAATTTTTCACTAACATGCGGCACTAATAATTTATATTGTTCACGATCACGTTCATTTTTTAAGACAAACATTTTTTCGATTTGTTCTTGCTCCAATACATCTTTCGCTTTTTTCCCAAATCCAATTCCTTTACCAATCACTACTACTTCCTCGTGTTCAGGATGGCTAGCAATGATGACATTATTATTTAAAACTTTTTTAATTTCTAGATAATTATTCATATAACACCACCCTCGTACTTAAATAGCCTACTTTTATGTTACAGAATATTCTTCTTTGTCGTCAATGTAAAACATCTGCCATTTAATAAAAATTCATTTTTTAGACATGTTTATATATGATGCGTATAATGTAAGAGCAACTGTACATAGAAAGGAGATAACAGCATGATTAAAATGTTTGTAAGTGATATCGATGGTACAATGATGCAACACGGAGGTCTTATTGATGAACAAGATGTTGCGGCACTACGCAGCCTCGCCGAGCAAAATGTTATTCTTTGCTTCGCTTCCGGAAGACTTGATAATGAAATTGCAGACTTAATGAAAGCTGTAAATACAAATTTTCATCGTATTAGTGTAAATGGTGTTTTTGTATATACACATGAAAATAAACAACTATTATCTGCAACTTTTGATTCCAGCATACTTCCCGATTTGTTAGCTATGACGAATGAAAATCCTTATTTCCGTTATGTAAGTGATGAGCATAATTATTACATTGAAGAGAAAACACCTTTTATTCAAGAACTTGAACAACAAGTAACAATGACTTCTGTTGAAGAACCAAACTTACTACAGAAGATTGATGATACAATTTTCCCAAATAAAATTTCTGTCGGTGGAACAAAGGAGAGCTTACAACTCCTTCAAAAAAAAATTGATGAAAAATTCCACGGGAAAGTTAGTACTTTCATCTCAGCAGAACAATGTTTAGATGTAATGCCACCGAATGTTAGTAAAGGCTCTGCCATTTCTGTTTTATTAAATGAGTTTCAAATAAAACCTGAGGAAATTGCTTGTATAGGGGATTCTTACAATGATATTCCTATGTTTTCTTTAACTCCTCACAGTTTTGCTATGTCGCAAGCAGATGATGCAGTAAAAAAACACGCTCACTATGTAGTAAATCACGTCAAAGATGCTGTTAACCACGTAATTGCTCATAATAAAAATACGACTCATTCCTTATAAGGATGAGTCGTATTTTTATTTCTTTACATGTTATCCATTTTCATTTCGACTGTACTTCACAAACTGAAATATACTATTTGTTACGTGCGATATTCGTAATAAATTTATAACGATCTCCACGATAAATACATTTCACGTACTCTAGCGGTATCTCACCTTCTGAATATGACCATTGACGCATTACAAGTACAGGCGCCTTTTTAGGAATATGCAGATGTTCAGCTTCATTTTCCGTCGCAACAGAAGCTTCAATTGACTGAGTAGCGCTAACAAGTTTAAAGCCCAGTTTTTTCTCTAAATGTTCATATAAAGATTGTTGCAATATCTCTTCGTTAATATCTTTTACAAGAGCTGGCGACAAATATGTCGTCTCAAAAGCAATCGGTTCATCATCAGCTAAGCGAATACGCCTCACTTCATAAACCGATTCCCCCTCCTGTATTCTCAACCGGTCTGCTATTTTAGCAGTAGCTGGAACTAGGCGGAAACTAAGTAATTGACTACTTGGGTTCATTCCACGAGAAATCATATCTTCTGTGAATCCCGTCATTCCTTGCAATTTTTGTTCCACTTTCGGAAGTTGGACAAATGTTCCAATTCCACGCTTCCGATATAAATAGCCTTGTTCCACTAAATTATTAATCGCCTGTCTGATTGTCATACGACTCACTTCGAACTTATCACAAAGTTCATTCTCAGATGGGATTTTATCTCCCGGCTTCCATTCGCCGTCCTCAATTAGCTGTTTCACCCACTCTTGAATCTGATAATAGATCGGAAATGGTGAATACTTGTCGATGTTCATCAGCAATCGCCTCACTGCATAAAGATAGAGCTTCTTGATCTGCGATTACGGTTACATTCGGATGACGTTGTAAAACTGTAGCCGGACACTCTTCACTATATTCACCTTGCAATAATTCTTTAACAGCTTCTGCCTTTTTAGCACCCATAGCTACAAGTAGAACTTGTTTCGCTTTCATAATGCTTCCAATTCCCATTGTAATCGCATGAGTTGGCACATCTTCTTCTTTTTCGAAGAAGCGAAGGTTTGCTTGGCGTGTAGATTCTGTTAATTCAACAATGTTCGTTGGAGAATTAAACGGTGTTCCTGGCTCGTTAAATCCGATGTGACCGTTTTCACCGATTCCAAGAATCTGTAGGTCAACTGGGTTAGCAGCTAGAATGCCCTCGTAACGTTTGCACTCTTCCTCTAAATCACTTGCCATCCCGTTTGGTACATAAGTTTGTTTAAATGGAAGATAATCAAACAACTGTTCTTGCATGAAATAGTGATAGCTGTTTTTATCTTCATGTGGTAAATTTACGTACTCATCTAAGTTTACAGTGGTTACACGGCTTGTATCAAGTTTATTTTTTCGCATTTCTGCATAAATACCTAATGGAGAGCTTCCTGTAGCCATTCCTAATGTTGGATTTTCTTTTGTTTTTACAACTTCTTCAATTAATTTATAACCTGCTTCTGCTAGTTCTTCTGGAGTTTTTACAACAAGAATATTCATTTAATTACTTCCCTTCCTTCATATGAATTCCTAAACGAACCGTATCATATACATGTAAATCTTCATTCATCACAACAAAGTCTGCATCTTTTCCTACCGCTAATGCACCTTTATTATTTAATCCAAACTCTTCTGCTTGGTTAACTGATGTCATCAGTACTGCATCTTCGATTGAACAACCTGTAAATTCAATTACATTTCGGAAAGCTTGATCCATTTTTAGAATACTACCAGCTAACGTTCCATCTTCTAATCGAGCACTACCATCTTTTACATGTACCGGCTGTCCGCCAAGCTCATATAATCCATCTTCAAGACCTTTTGCGCGCATTGCGTCAGTAATAACACTTACTTTTTTCGGTCCTTTTAACTTATATGCTAATTTCACCATATCAGGGTGAATATGAATACCATCTGTAATTACTTCAACCATTACATCTGGATTTAATAACACATGACCAACAACCCCTGGTTCACGGTGATGTAATCCACGCATTTGATTGTATAAATGTGTCGCATGTGTAATCTTTCTATTTTTTAGTTGCGCATCAATTGCATCTGTATGCCCCATTGTGCCAACTACACCAGTTTCAGCAAGATATTGTTCAAACTCTAATGCTCCCTCTTCTTCTGGTGCATATGTTACTAATTTAATTAAATTCCCACTTGCTTCTTGCCATTGTTTAAATTGCTCAATATTTGCAGGAACGATATGTTCAAGTGGTTGTGCACCTGCACGTTTCTTTGAAACATAAGGTCCTTCTAAGTGAATATATTCGAAATGTGCTCCTTTTTCTTTTGCTTCTTTCGCAGCGGTTAGCGCTGCTTCAATTGCCTCTGGAGCTTGTGTCATTGTTGTTGGGAAGTAAGTTGTAACCCCTTCTTTTAACATTTCTTTACCTAGAGTTACTAACCCATCGCTATTTGCATCCATCGCATCAATATCGTATCCTCCATGAATATGAACATCGATCATACCTGGAATTACAATCTTCCCTGTAGCATCAAAAACAGTTTCATTTTCTTGTGGTACATATTGAGCCATCAAACCAATTTCTTTAATGGTTTCTGCGTAACGGATAAATCCGTTTTCCACTATATCTTGACCTGTGTAAATTTTGGCATTGATGACAATTTGCGTTTTCATTTTCATCGATCCTTTCCCATGAAATACCTACTTGTTACTATTACCTTATTCGCCTAGTTCCATCTTAATATATGCACGAGTAGTTGTCTATACATTCTAATGAAATTTCCTTTTTATTCAACAAAAAAGGAAATTTCTTACGTCCTTTATAATTATAATATATATTATTCATTTTTCCAAAAAGGGACAGTATCCACCCCTAATATAGAAATCACTTCAACAATGGCATTAACCCGCTAGACTCTAACATAACATGTTCACCATCTGTTTCTATTTCTACTGTACGTTTATTCGTTCTATATACCATTATACCGTGCCTTTTTAAGCGTTTTACTACACTTTGGTGAGGATGTCCATACGGATTACTACTCCCGTAAGACAGAATAGCAAACTGCGGTACCACTTTTTTTATAAACGTTTCACTTGTTGAAGTATACGAACCGTGATGCCCCACTTTTAAAACATCTGCATGTACATCAAATTGTTTTAATATTTCATGTTCTGTCCGTACATCCGCGTCACCCATTAATAAAAAATCCGCTTTTCCATATCGCACCTTTAAAACAATTGAGGATTCATTATTTTCATCTTTTGATTTCCCATTGTTTAATACTTGTATAGAAACATGTGGATCCAGCGGTATATATTGCCCTTCCTTTACCGAAACGAAAGGTATCCCTCTTTTTTTAATATTATTCCGATATGTATGATAAGTAAGAGAACTATATGTTTTTCCGCTATCTAATATAAGCGATACCGGCATTTGCTCTACAATTGGAATTAGCCCCCCTATATGATCCATATCGGGATGCGTACTGACAATTACATCTAAATGATTAATCCCTTTCTCAATTAATTTCTGAATAATAACTTCTCCTGCTTCATAAGGTCCTCCATCAATTAACATTGTTTGTCCGTTTGGCATTATGATAAGTGTTGCATCACCTTGCCCCACTTTTAAAAAGCTCACTTTCATTTTACTAAGATGTTGCCGATGCATATGTAAAGGAGACGTAGTATGAATGGACATCATATACCTTTTAGCTGATGCGCTATTTAAAGAAAAACATAATAAAACAGAAACTAATAATAGAATAATCCGCATACCTCTCATAACTCGTCTCCTTTTTTCATTTAGTATGGCACTGTAAATAATTGATATACAAAAAAAGCTTAGCAAAATGCTAAGCTTTTATTTCGATATCTCTTGTAAGGAACCGAAGAATAAATCTGCTTCATTCATTTGTTCATTCTCTTCAGAAAGCGGCGGTAAATCATCTAATGTTTTCAATCCAAATGTGTCCAAAAATTCTTTTGTTGTTCCGTATAAAATAGGACGCCCTGGTCCTTCCGCTCTTCCCATTTCTTTTATAAGTAAATGTGAAACCAACGTTTGTAACGCCTTATCGGTTTTAACCCCTCTAATCTCTTCCATTTCAGTCCTTGTGATTGGTTGACGATATGCAACAATCGCTAACGTTTCAAGGGCAGCTTGTGAGAGCGAAGCAGCTGTTGGTGTATCTATTAATTTTTGATAATATGAAGCATGTTCTTTCTTTGTAGCAAAACGATATACTTTTGCATACTGTACAATTTGCAAACCACGGTTTGCACCTTCACATTCTTGTTGCATTTCTTCTAAAATATTAATTACTTCATTCATTTCAATTTCAAGAACTTTCGCTATTTGTTCTGGATAAATCCCTTCATCACCAGAAACAAATAAAAGGCCTTCAATAATTGACTTTTGTTCTTTCCTATCCATTTCACGAGCTCCTTCCTTCTATTTTCCCATAAAAATACACATCAAAAAACCGAATCACAATCAATGCGTTCGGTTCAATATTTTTTCTCTTGTTCCAAACGATACATTAAAACATAGCACGGGATAAAGTGTTTCTATCCCAATTTCATATACTTGCTCTATGCAGATTTATTAGAGCTTGATACGAAAATTTCATCAAAATTATGTTCTTGCTCAATTATGATTTGTTGATTTTTCATAAGTTCCAGAACTGCTAAAAATGTTACAACCATTATTTCACGTTCATCATCAACAAACAAATCATGAAAACTTTGGCGACCACCCTTTATTTTTAATTGCTTTAAAATATCAGTCATTCGCTGTTCAATTGGTATTTCTTGACGAGTAATACGTGTTGTTACAGGTTTTTTTGCCTTTTTACGGCGCATTAATTTTTGAAATGCCGCTAGCATATCATATAACGTAACATCAAGAGGCAAGCTTGTCTCTTCTTCTTGTTGCAACGATGTAAAGTCAATTGGTGGACGTGTATATAGCTGTGCTCTTTCTTGTTCTCTTTCTTTTAACTCAGTAGCAACTTGCTTATATTTCTTATATTCAATTAACCTCTCCATCAATTCTTGACGAGGATCATCTATAAAATCATCACCGTTATCAAGTACATCTTCTTCATGTTTCGGCAACAACATTTTACTTTTAATTTGTAATAACGTTGCGGCCATTACTAAATACTCACTTGCAACATCTAATTGCAGTTCTTTCATCGTATGCACATAAGATAAATATTGCTCTGTAATATCTGCTACAGGAATATTATATATATCAATTTCATAACGATGTATTAAATGTAACAATAGATCTAAAGGCCCTTCAAAAGCCTCTACTTTAAAATTATATTGCACAAAGCATCCCACCACATTTTTTCTATAACAACATAAGTATAGAGCATACTCATGTTCTATCCAACCTTTTTAAGAAATTTAATTAAAAATAGACCGATGCCTATGTCATCATGCCCACCACTTCATATGATAACAGTGTAGTAAGAACAATGTAGGAGGTCAAAAAACTATGGGTCACGTTGATTGTGGTTTTAGCGGTGGGTTCGCATTACTTGTTGTACTGTTTATTTTGCTAATTATTGTAGGAGCAGCTTGCTTCTGCTAATATGAACAATAACGGCTAGGGGGAAATCTCCTAGTCGTTTATTGTTCATATTTCTATGATACACTTATATGTATAACCGTTAGATAGGGGCGAGAAAACATGTATCCTACCGAATACATACAATTTTTAATTCATTTCCAAGGAGATTACGACTATTTTGAATGCCACGAAATACTAGAAGAGTACTGGAAGACAAAACCAAGAGGAAATCGTGATCATTACTTAGTTGGTCTCATTCAAATTGCCGTTTCTTTATACCATCAAAGACGTGCTAACTGGAATGGTTCCACAAAAATGATGAAAAGCGCAATCACAATTTTAGAAAAAAGCGGTGTGTCTTTACAACGTTTAGGAATTAATCAAGTACAACTTCTTTCCTTGCTCAATGAAAGATTGCAATCTATCCATAAAAAAGAACGTTTTGTACCTTTATTTTTACCCTTATCAGATCCATTGTTAGAGAAGCAGTGCATAGAGTTATGCAAAAAACAAAACCTCTCTTGGAAAGACTTGAATGCTATTCCAAGTGAATATATTATACACAAGCACTCTTTGCGTGATCGCACAGAGGTCATTACTGAACGAAACGAACAATTACAAAAAAGAAAGCAGAGATAATAAACTACTTATCCCTGCTTTCACGAATGTATATTTTGTTCTAGCCCTTTACATTTTTCGCAAAAACTTGCTGTTTGCTCATTTCCGCAAATTGTAAACTCAAGAAATTTACTCTTTAACTCTTGAACCATCTTCGTTCCAATCCCCACATGACGGTGGGACGGATTTACACTTAAATGCTGGATTTCTAATACTTGATTCTCTTTTTTTACAATCCCCATTATTCCAACAAAATCTTCATTTTCTTTCCACAAATACAATTGCCAATCATCTTTTGCTTCATATTCTTTCATTGTCAATTGTAATGTTTTCACATCTTTTTCAGTTGGCATAAACGAAAGAAGCCCCATTGCAATTTTTTCATAACTTTTTTTAAAACGAATTAACATAACCCTTATCCCTTCTCACAAAAGTTACAAACTAGTAATCCCCTCAATCACTCTTTTCATATCACATTCATTTTACAATATTTTCAACAGAGTGAGAAGAGTCTAAAACAACTTGATAATCATACAAAGCGAAAAGAAGAAAGTCAAATCTATGTTTCAGCACTATTCCTTTAATAAATAGAGTGAAAAAAATAAAATTTTATATGGAATGAAAAGAAACATATCATTCAACATCACTTCGTTAATAGTTCCCCTAAAACAGCACAATTCTAGCAAAATTAATATAACAAAAAATATTTGTTGAAACATATAATGTAATGTATTCTATGTAATTTGTTAAAGCTTTGTTCTCACAAGCAATATATTTTAGCAACAATACTACTTGTATGATGAGCTATAGAAGAAGTACTCAATCTCATTAAAAATAAAAAAGAGAGCAAAAGCTCTCTTTTTCCTTACCTTATTCTTCCCAAACTTTAACTTCTTTCATTACATCGCCTTGACGCATTTTTAATACTGTTTCAATACCGCTTGTTGCTTTACCAAATACAGTATGAACGCCATCTAAATGTGGCTGTGGCTCATGAACAACAAAGAATTGGCTACCGCCTGTGTTACGGCCAGCGTGAGCCATAGAAAGTGATCCTACAAGGTGTTTATGAGGGTTTCCATCAGTTTCACATGGAATAGAGTAACCTGGACCACCAGCACCTGTACCTGTTGGGTCTCCACCTTGGCTTACGAAGCCAGGAATAACACGGTGGAATGTAACACCGTCATAAAATCCTTGCTCTGCTAATTTTTTAAAGTTTTCTACTGTTTTTGGCGCTTCTTCTGGGAAAAATTCCAATTCGATTTTTTCACCGTTTTCCATTAATATGTATCCTAAAGTTTTCATATGTATATGTCTCCTTTCAACTATCTCAGCACTATATTACCACATTCATGACTAGAAACAAAAAGAATCCGACAATCTAGATACTTCTTTTTTAAAATGCGGAAAAAGCTAGGTGACAAATAAGAAATATATACTATAATAACTTTGTTGCCCGAAAATTTTAGAAAGAGAAAGGGAGCGGTTTTTCGTGAAAACGAAATTATTAGCTCTGCTATTAGCTGTAACGGTATTTATGATGCCAACAGCTTCATTTGCAGACATCATCGAGGGAGAATCAATTGTTACACTAGGAGAGAACTTATCCGAACAACAAAAACAAGATCTGTTAAAAGAAATGAAAGCACCGAAAGATGCTACAATTATTACTGTATCTAATGCGGAAGAACATAAATTTCTAGAAGGCATTGTTCCAAAAGCACAAATTGGTACGAGAGCAATTTCTTCTTCTATGATTACATACACAAAACCAGGATCTGGTCTTATTGTGCGATCAAAGAACATTAACTGGGTAACAGATGCAATGTACACTAACGCTTTGATTACAGCAGGTGTAAAAGATGCAGAAATTCAAATTACTGCACCTTTTAAAGTTTCAGGAACTGCAGCTTTAACTGGATTAATGAAAGCATATGAAACTGCGTCCAATAAACCAATTCCGGAAGAAGTTAAAAAAGTAGCGAATGAAGAAATGGTACAAACAGCCCAGCTTGGTGATAAAATTGGTGAAGAAAAAGCAGTTCAACTTGTTGCAAAAATTAAAGAAGAAATTGCAAAAGAACAGCCAAAAACAACAGAAGATTTACGTTCATTAATTAAAAAAATTGCTGATCAACTCGGCATTACATTAACAGATGAACAATTAGATAACCTAGTAGCGTTATTTGATAAAATGAAGAATCTTAATATCGATTGGAATCAAGTTGGTAGTCAATTAAACAAAGCAAAAGAACACGTTTCTGCCTTTTTAGGATCTGAAGAAGGACAAAGTTTTCTAGATAAAGTGAAAGATTTCTTCTCAAGTATCATTGATTTTGTTAAATCTTTATTCAAGTAAAAAAGAAGCCCGCCAGTGACGGGCTTCTTTTTTATACAAGTAACGGTAATTTCATAACAGCCTCTTCAACCGAACGCACTATATGATTTGCTTTCTCCTTTACATATGGATGGGCATGATGAAGAGTAAATGAATGCGGGGTTACTTCAAACATAGAAATATCATTGAAAGAATCTCCAATACAAGCAACTTCATTTGCTTCAATTTGCAAATGGTCCATTAGTCGTTTTAGAGCACTCCCCTTACTCACGCCTCTTGGCATAATATCAACATAGCGTTTACCTGATATAAAAACTTCCGCTTCGCCTTGAAACGTATCTCGTAGCTCTTGATCTAATGTCACAATTTTCTCTTCTTCTCCAAAAACAAACAATTTTGCAGGGTGTACAGTCTTACCAAACTCTTCTTCTAACGCTTCAATTTCGGCGATATGCACGCCCATATACGCTTCAAAATTATGGTGATGTTCATTTTTCCTTTTTGTATATCGTTGCTCATTTGCACAAACAATATCCGCTAGTCCTTTTTTATGTATATATCGATATATTTCCTGGGCAACCGTATTTTCAAAACTCGATTCATGAAATAAATTCCCACCTGGAAGTAACATTGTCGCTCCATTTAAGCCAGTTATGTAATATGGGAATGAAAACCTTTTTACAACTTCATCAATTCTGTGTGTAAAGCGGCCAGAGGCAAAACAAATATTTGTCCCTTTCTCAGCTAACCAACACAGCGCACGTTCATCTTCTTTTTGCATATGATTCACATCGTAAACGAGCGTGTCATCTAAATCACTTACAAATAATTTAATCATGTACTCTTCCCCTTCCATACACAATATCTACTCTAAGTGTACACAAAAAATGTTTGATTTTTGTTAAAAAACAATAAATTTTTACTAAAAAAAATAAACGGGTGTATAATCCCGTTTATTTTTGTCTTTTTACATTTTGAGGTCTTACAATACTTGGTCGTACTTTTAAACTAGACATCGTTGGACGGAGTAAAATTTTTGTTAACGCGCCCCAATCAAATGGTAAAAACGGCCATAAATAAGGTGTTTGTAAACTTTTTATAGACGTTAAAAATAAAATTAATATCGTCATACCAATTACAAATCCCATCTCATGGAAGAGACCTGTTAAAATAATAACAAACAATTTCCCAACCTTATTCCCTAATCCTAATTCATAACTCGGTGTTGCATATGCACCAATCATCGAAACCGCTACATACAAAATTACTTCTGGCACAAACAAACCTACATCAATTGCAATTTGACCAATTAATATGGCGGAAATCAACCCTGCTGCAGACGATAATGGGGTTGGAGTATGAATAGCAGCCATCCTTAAAAACTCAAGTCCGACCTCTGCCATTAACACCTGTAATAGGATTGGTAAATGCGTCATCTTAGTCGGTCCAATAAAAGCAAGATTTGCTGGTAAAAGAGTTGGATCAAATACAAACACTAACCAAAATGGTAATAAAAATAACGAGAATATAACACCTAAAAAGCGCACCCAGCGTAAAAATGTACCGACAGCTGGATTTTGTCTAAACTCTTCTGCGTGCTGTAAATGATGAAAATATGTTGTCGGTGTAATCATAGCACTTGGTGATGTGTCAACAAGTACTAACACATGTCCTTCTAGTAGATGATTTGCTGCTACATCTGGCCTTTCTGTATATCGAATAAGCGGGAATGGGTTATAACTTTGCTTTACAACAAATTCTTCTACTGTTTTATCCGCCATCGTAATTCCATCTACATCGATGTTATTTAATTCTTGTTTTATAATCTTTACTAAATCTGGATTTGCAACATCTTGAACGTATGTAATACAAATATCCGTTTGTGATCTATCTCCTACTCGAACCATTTCATTTCGAAGTCGTGGATCTCGAATTCTCCTACGAATTAACGCTGTATTTACAACGATATTTTCAACAAATCCATCCCTCGCACCGCGTACTACCTTTTCGGTATCTGGTTCTGTCGGTGTTCGCCCTGGATAACTACGAACATCGATCGCGAACGCTTCCGTTTCCCCTTCCACAAATATCACAATGAGCCCTGATAATACTTGGAGCATTACCTCATCCATCGTTTTCACTTTGCTTACTTGTTGATGGATTAAGCGATTCTCTAAAAGCTTCACTGTATCTTCTTCTACATCCCTTATCTCATTTGTATCCACCGCTTCTTCTAAAATAGGGATAATATAATTTGTATCACAAAGTCCGTTTACAAATAACACACCGATTTCTTTATTCAAAATTTGAAATTTACGAATGCCAACATCGTATGTAACGCCTAGTCCAACTGTCTGCTTTAAATAATTTTCATTATCACTTATGAAAGTTGATATAGGGATATCCACTTTTTTAGGCTTCGTCATAAAAACCACTCCTTTCCAAAATTAATTGAATCGCTTTTCTAGTAATAGGTGATCCCCTCTCCCATTCATCATTCCCGCACATCTTACCAATGTCACCGACTCCAACGATGACAGGAACATTCAAGTCATCTAAACAATAAATTGTATCTCCGCTAATTCTGCCAATTTCACCATCTGGAAGTCCAAATTTATCAACACCGTACTCGGTTAAATTTCCGTTCCGATCTACACTTACATCTACACGTGCCCATTCCCAATGATGCGTATTAGACGCTACCGCTAAAATACCGAGCACATCAATTTGTTTATGGGTAGCTACATATTTTAAAGCCTTTTCACCAGATCCTTCTCCAATAAATCCACTGTCATCAAACATGACAAATACAGGGTCATATGGCGTTTGCATAATAAGCTCAACAACTTTTTTCCCTGTCAATTTGGTTGGATTACTTTGTGATGCTGAAATACACCTTCCCCCAAATTCCTTTGTTAAAAGCTCAATTGTCCGCTTTGCATATTCATCTCCATCTGTGACCAAAACAACCCTTCGTCTCATTTGATTTATCCTTTCGGTTTACATATAAGTGCTATAAAAAACGAAAACAATATCGCTGCGGAAATGCCCGCAGACGTTAAACTAAACATGCCAATACCAATTCCTAAATATCCATGTTTTTCTGCTGCATGCATTGCTCCGTGCAATAGTGAATGTCCAAAACTTGTAATAGGGACTGTTGCTCCAGCACCTGCAAACTTTATTAGTTTATCGTACAATCCAAATCCATCTAAAATTGCTCCGATGACTACAAAAGTTGCCATTAAATGAGCTGGTGTTAACTTTGCGAAATCTAACAATAGTTGCCCAATTACACAAATAGCTCCACCTACAAGAAATGCATATATAAAATCCACAATTCACTCTCCTTTAACTCTCTCAAATACGACACCATGTGCAATTGTTGGGATCGTTTCTTTCTGTTGCATCATTATCGGGCTTAATAATGCGCCAGTGGCAACGACAAAAATTCGTTGTAAATTCCCTTTTTGCATCTCGTGTAATAAATGGCCATATGTGACAACTGCTGAACAAGCGCAACCACTACCACCTGCAAACACTTCTTCTTGACTTGATTCATAAATCATTAATCCGCAATCATTGTATATATGTCCAAGATCGTAACCTTCCTCAAGTAAAAGTTGTTTTGCAATCGGTGTCCCAACAGCTGATAAATCACCCGTAACAATCAAATCATAGTCATCGGCACTTCTTCTTAAATCTTCAAAATGCTGTTGAATTGTATGAGCTGCTGCTGGAGCCATCGCTGCCCCCATATCCAAAGGATTTGTGATTCCTAAATCTTGCACTTTTCCGATTGTAGCCGCCGTAATTTTAATTGCACTTTTTTCATTACTAATTAATATAGATCCTGCACCAGTCACAGTTGAATTTGCTGTCCCTGGTTTTTGCCCACCGTACTCTGTTGGATAGCGAAATTGTCTTTCAGCCGTTGCATTATGACTACTTACTGTAGCTAAGACACGATTTGCAAATCCACCGTCTATAAAAGCTGATCCAACTGCTAAAGTCTCCATAGACGTCGCACAGGCGCTAAACATTCCTAAAAAAGGAATGCCCCACTTACGCGCAACATAATTTGCTGTCACTGTTTGATTTAATAAATCTCCCGCTAAAAAGAAATCAATTTGCGATGTTTTTATATTCCCTTTTTGCACTGCTTGTTGAATTGAGTCTGACATTAATCTTCGTTCGGCGAGCTCCCAATTTTCCTCTCCACAATGCAAGTCATCATATGAAATATCAAAATCTTTTCCAAGAGGGCCCTCAGCTTCTTTCGGACCGACAGCAGTACCCGTTGCATTCACATATATATCGTTTTGAAATACCCACGTTTGTTTTCCGGTCAACCTCATACTAGCCCCTCCTTTAAGACATAAAAATTTTAAAGGTATACCTTATTAACCCAATGATATATGCACCAACAACCCCAAATACAATCACACTTCCTGCCAGTTTAAACATATTTGTCGCAATCCCTAGAACAATCCCTTCACTCTTATGTTCTAAGGCAGCGCTCGCCATAGAATTTGCAAATCCTGTTACCGGTACCGCTGATCCTGCTCCAGCAAATTGACCGATTTTATCATATACACCACATCCTGTTAAAATCGCGGATAATAAAACAAGCGTTGCAACAGTTGGGTTTCCTGCCTCTTGTTCACTGAAGTGAAAATAATGTATATAAAATTTCATCAATACTTCTCCAACTGTACAAATGAGTCCACCTACAAGAAATGCTTTGATACAATTTAGTAAATAGTTTGGCTTTGGATGATACTCCTTCACTTTATTTATGTAATCATCCTTCAATTTCTGACTTGTCATTTATATACTGCCTCCTACTTTACGAAATAAATCCAGTGAAACAACGAGCCTATTACTTTCCCAAGTACAAGAGCAACGAGTAAAACAATAATCTTCCCCTCTATCCCTACTCGTTTCGCTAAAATAGGTAGAACATTTAACACCTCTGTTAATGCCGCAGCGAGCATTCCAATGAACGTACCACAAAATAGCCCTAATATAACGAGCCAATATTGCGACGTTTGAAATGTAATGTTTTTCAAACTGCACCAAGCCCCTGTTAAAGTACCTGCAATAACTGCCCACTCAAAATATTGAATATGCTTTCCACTTCTCGTTAATTGAGCTAAACGGGGGATTATACCAAGTACAGCTAAAAATGCGACATATCCGCTACCTACCGCTATCCCTCCAGCTAAACCAATTAAAATAACAAATCCAGACTCAATCATCGGCAAGTTGTTTCATATTATCCTTGTTTTCATTAACGATTACATATTGATCAAGCGACTGTTGGTATTGAAACATCTCAACTTCTAACGGACTCGGCTCTTCATTAATTCGTTTTTGAAATACATGATTAAAGAATAGAACCATCCCTAAGCCAAGACCTACAGAATAAGGAATTTGAAATAAAAGTGGCTGTGCATTAAATTCTCCAGTAATCATGTAATATAACCGTTGATGTACTTGTTGCATACTTACATCCTCATGGAAATAAATGATTGCAAGAGCTGCTCCAATAAAAAGTAATAACCATACAAGTCCAAAGAAAACTGGGTGCACTTTCTTTTTTTCATAAATAATTTCAACAAGAGTTTGTCCAGAACCGAGTAAATTAATTTGTATGTGAGCCGCTTTTCGCCTAATGATCTCAATTATCTTCATAACATCAATTACAACATGCGTCTTATCGTGTGCTGTTATTTTGTAAACAATCTCATTTTGTAACGCTTCAACTACGAAAGCATCTCCAGCAAGCTGAGCAACATCACCTAGCTTCACTTCATACGAAGGAGAAACTTTTAAACGATTGCGCATTTTAATATAAATCGTTTGTTCCAACTTTCATTCACCCCTTCACTCTTCCTCGTAGTTGTAGTATGGTTATTGAATTTTTTTCTAATACAATTTTTTCATAAAAAAACATCTGCACCATTTTGGTACAGATGTTTTTTACTTATGCCTTTTTCTTAAATAAGTTTGCAATACTTAATGCAAGCCCTCCCCAAATGACTACTATTCCAATAACCATCATCATAATCGCTGATCCACTCATTATGAAACACCTCGATCTTTCCATTCTTTTTCAAGCTTGGCAGAATCCGAATGAATTTGTGCATCCCATTTTTTCAGGCCAATGATTATTGCAACTATGAGGAATGCTGCTGCTATCGACCAACCATACGTTACAACAAACTCAGTCGGATAATCTCCGTAGTTCTTTTTAATATTTTGGATTGTACCATCAATTAGCATATACCCTAACATAAGCGGAGTAATAACGAGTAAACTCACTCTCCAAAACGTTCCTAATTTAATATCAGATACAAAGTTTGCATGATTTTGATAAACTGGTAAACGGCGTAAAATGAGCCCTATCGTAACTACTTCCGCAAGTGCAATTGTAATTAATCCGAAATTATTAGCGAAATAGTCGACAACATCTAAGAACATAAGTCCACCACGTGTTGCAAAAACAAGAGAAACTAACACGAGAAGGGTTCCCATAATTCCAATAGTTTTTTCCCGACTTAAACTGAATTTTTCAGATACAGCGGCAAAGCATACTTCCGCGAGTGAAATAAGTGATGTAATTCCAGCAACCGTTAACGATAAGAAAAATAAAACACCAAACAACGGTGACATCGGCAATTCATTAATAATTTGGGGAAATACTACGAACGCAAGCCCAACGCCAGCACTTGCTACTTTATCAACCGGTACTCCCATATTATTTGCCATAAATCCAAGAGCTGCAAAGACCCCAATACCTGCTAATAATTCAAATCCTGAGTTTGCAAATCCAGTAATAAAGGCATTATTTGTTGTATCCGAGTTTTTCGGTAAATAACTAGAATACGTAATCATAATTCCAAATGCTAAAGATAAACTAAAGAATATTTGACCGTAAGCAGCAAGCCATACTTTCCCATCAAAAATACGACTCCAATCTGGTTTAAAGAATGCATCTAGTCCTTGCATAGCACCTTCCATCGTCACTGCACGAACAACGATAATAAGGAACATAACAACTAATAAAGGAATAAATATACGGTTAACAACTTCGATTCCTTTTTTAACTCCTTTAAATGCAACGCCAAGCACAATAATCCAAACGAGAGCTAACGGAATTAATACTTCTGGTACAAGTCCTCCAAATTGTCCTGGCTTATCTGCAACATGTAAGTACTCTTTAAATAAAAATGATTGCGTGTCTTTTCCCCATGCTCCAGTAATTGCAAAGTATGTATACGATATAGACCAAGCAATAATCACTGCATAATATGTTGAAACGATAAATGTTACGCACATTTGCCACCATCCAATAAATTCTGCACGCGGGCTAATACGGAAAAATGTAAGTGGTGCTGAGCCACGATGACGATGACCAAGGGCAAACTCAAACGCTAACAATGAAATACCAGTCGTTAATAATGCAAATAAATACGGTAAAAAGAATGCTCCTCCTCCATTTTCATACGCTGTATAAGGAAAACGCCATATGTTTCCTAATCCAACGGCAGATCCGACCGCTGCGAAAATAAATCCAGCCCTCGTTCCCCATTGTTGCCTCGTTTCCATGTTTCCTTCCCCCTTTATGACAAGTTCATACTTGGATTATATTTTAAATTGACTAAATTATCAATAAATTCTGTTAATTTTTGCGAAAATTAACATCTCTCTCCTATTAACGGCATAAAAAGATCGAATAGACAATTATTCGTCTATTCGATCTTTCATCTGTTTTAATATTTTCTTTTCAAGTCTTGAAACTTGTACTTGCGAAATGCCTATGCGCTCGGCTACTTCTGACTGTGTTTGATCTTTATAGTAACGCAAGTATACAATTAAGCGCTCTCGTTCATCTAGTTCTCTAATCGCTTCTTTTAAAGCAATTTTATCAAACCATTTCGTTTCAGATTGATCTGCAATTTGATCTAAAATAGTGATTGGATCTCCATCGTTTTCATATACAGTTTCATGTATAGATGAAGGGGCCCGGCTCGCTTCTTGTGCTAGAACAACTTCCTCTGGCGTTAGTTCTAGTGCCTCTGCCACTTCATTAATCGTTGGAGCCCTTCCGAATTCTTTCGAAAGCTCATCTCTCATCTTTCGAATTTTGTTTCCCGTTTCTTTTAAAGACCTACTAACTTTCACTGATCCATCATCGCGTAAGAAACGTTGTATTTCACCAATAATCATTGGAACTGCATATGTTGAAAATTTCACGTCGAAAGATAAATCAAATTTATCTACCGATTTCAAGAGCCCAATACATCCAATTTGAAATAGGTCGTCTGGTTCGTATCCTCGATTAAGAAACCGCTGTACAACCGACCAAACGAGGCGCATATTACTTTGAACGATTGTATCTCTCGCTTGTTGATCTCCATCTTGACTTTTTTGAATTAACGCTTTTAGCTCGTGGTCCTTTAACTGAGGTTTCTTCTTCTCATTTTTGACCTCTATGTCCATAGGCTATTCTCCTTAATTGCATAGAGCGTTACTATTTGATAAGTATTTTGTCAAATGGATTGTTGTCCCGAAAGATTCGTTTGAAATAACTTCTACTTCATCCATAAAATTTTCCATGATAGTAAATCCCATTCCGGAACGCTCTAATTCAGGTTTAGTTGTAAAAAGGGGTTGTCTCGCTTCATCTAAGTTAAAGATTCCAATCCCTTCATCTCGAATCGTGAGTTTCACCATTGCTTCTTCCAAAATTACAGAAATATAAACAATACCTTCTGCATTTCCTTCGTATCCATGAATAATTGCATTTGTAACCGCTTCTGACACAACTGTTTTAATCTCCGTTAATTCTTCCATCGTTGGATCTAGTTGTGCAATGAAAGCCGCCACTGTAACGCGAGCGAATGATTCATTTTGACTTAATGCTGAAAATTGAAGGTTCATTTCATTTCTCATCTATGCCACCCCCAACGTCGCGAGCGCGTGCGCTTCACTTTCTTCTAAGCGAACGATTTTGAATAAGCCCGACATTTCAAATAAACGCTTAACAGGCGGTGAAATTGCACAAACAACCATTTCTCCACCTAATCCCTTTACGTGTTTATATCGGCCTAATATAACACCTAGACCAGAACTATCCATAAACGATAAGTTCTCTAGGCTCAAAACAATATGATGAACACCATGTGTCTCAATCATATCTGTTACTTTCGTTCGCAACTCTTCAGCCGTATGATGATCTAATTCACCCTCTAGTCTCACACATAGGACGTCACGTTTTACTTCTAATTGCATGGAAAGACTCACACGATTTCCTCCTTATGCTCAAACTTTACTTATTCACATACATAAAGATTTTCGTGATATAAAATAAGAATCCTTCCTGCTGACAAAAGAAGAACTATTTCGTCATAAAGTGAAACCTTTCAGCATTATTCACTTACATACGAATAGAAAAGCGGCAAAATATTTGCCGCTATTTTGATGTTGAAAACATCCCAAAACTTCTTTTAAATAACTCCCACCAGCTCGCTGCAGCAACATCTTCTTTTGCTATAATTGTTTGTTTTAATAAAACATCTTTATCTTTTTTTATAACAAGGGTGCCAAGCGCGTCACCTTTTTTAATCGGTGCTTTTACTTTCTTTTCAGCAATTACTTCTTGTTTTACCTTGTCCATATTCTCGCCCTTCTTCATAAGAAGAGAAACATTATCTGACGCAACTAAATCTACTTTTTCTTTTTTCCCTTTTCCTACTTGAACTGTCTTAATTTTTTCGCCGCGCGTATACAATTTCTTTGTCATATATTGTCCAAATGCATAGTCAAGAAGCTTTGTCACTTGGTTGTTCCGTTCTTTTGATGTTGGTGCTCCCATGACAACTGAAATGACACGCATACCATTTTTTTCAGCCGATGCTGTTAAACAATATTTCGCTTCTGTCGTAAAACCTGTTTTTACTCCATCTACGCCAGGATAAAAACGTACTAGTTTATTCGTATTAACGAGCCAAAACTTTTTATCCGTATCTTCACGTAAATAATCTTCGTACTTACCTGTGTATTTACGAATAAGTGGATACTTCATCAATTCTCTCGCCATTATAGCCATATCATTTGCTGTCGAATAATGGTCTTTGGCCGGAAGACCTGTTGGATTTTGAAAATGTGTATTTTTCAGCCCTAAATCTTTCGCCTTTTTGTTCATCATATTTACAAATCCTTCTTCTGAACCTGCGATGTGCTCGGCTACTGCAACAGATGCGTCATTTCCAGATGCAATTGCAATACCCTTTAACATCTCATTTACAGTCATCTCTTCCCCAGGTTCTAAAAAGATTTGCGATCCACCCATTGAAGCTGCATGTTCGCTTGCTCTAACTTTATCGGTCAGTTTTAGTTTTCCTTTTTCAACTTGTTCCATAATTAAAAGCATTGTCATAATCTTTGTCATACTAGCAGGTGGTAATTTTTCATTTGGGTTTTTATCAAATAAAACTTTACCTGTATCTTGCTCAATTACGATTGCTGACGACGCTTGTTCCGCTAACTTCGGCGTTGTTTCTTCTGTTTTCTCCTGCTTCGTTTTTTCAGATTGCGCAAAACTCACTGAAGTTCCAGAAAGCAATAATATGAAACAAACAAGTATTCCAAAAACTCGCTTCATGACTAACCCTCCATTCTATATCAGACCTATTTTTTCCAATTCTCCTTTTTTTAATACCAATTTTTTCTATTATTTTCAGTTGACAAATACATTCGTCCCCTATATTGTATTAAGTGTATTACACATAGTAGTACACTTAATACATATGAGGAAGGAGACATTGCTCTTGCATATTCAACTTGACCCAAGAAGCAACACTCCGATATGGGAACAAATTGTTCAAAATATAAAAGAACTCGTATTGAAAAACATGTTGGCTCCAAGTGATAAACTTCCTTCTGTACGCGAACTCGCTTCTTTACTCGTTATAAATCCAAATACAGTGAGTAAAGCGTATCAAGAGTTAGAGCGACAAGGAATTATTGAAACGTTACGAGGAAAAGGAACATTTGTATCCCAATCGATTACCCCAACATTAGACGAAAGGAAAATCGCTATGGTTGAAAAGCAATTTCATCAATTACTATTAGAAGCCTCTTATCTTGGTATTACGAAAGATAAAATTCATGATTGGATAGATTCATACTATAAAGAGATTGGAGGGAATACGAATGTTGAAAGTGACAAGCTTGAAGAAAACAATTGATAATCAAACAATTTTAGACGATGTTTCTTTCACATTACAAAAAGGTAGTATCGTCGGATTACTTGGAAGAAATGGTGCGGGGAAAACAACTTTATTACGAACGATAGTCGGCATTTTAGACCCCGATGAGGGAACTGTTACATATGAGGATATCGACATTCATAAGAATCCTGAAACGAAACAAAAAATCGTATATGTCCCGGATTCTACTAACATACTGAACGGTTATACAGTAAAAGAAATCGTGAAGTTTTATAAAGCAGTTTATACCGCATTTGATGAACCATATTTCTACGAACTACTAGAACGTTTCAACTTACCAAACAAACGAATTCGTAGTTATTCAAAAGGAATGAAGGCACTGCTTGCCATCATTTTAGCTGTTGCTGCACAGGCAGAATATATTATTTTAGATGAACCAACAAACGGACTTGATCCTATCGTTAAAAGACAGATTTTACAGTTTCTCGTTGGAGAAGTTGCAGAAAAAGAGATTACCATTTTCATATCTACCCATCATTTAGATGAAGTTGAACAAATTGCAGATACAATCATCATATTAAAAGGACATACCGTATCTTCTATTACATCACTAGACGATGCAAAATCACAATTTGCTAAAATTCAAGTTGCTTATGAACGATCATTACCTCAAAAACTAGAAAACTTAAGCAATATTAAAATATTAAATCAAACGGGAAAAGTATATACGATTTTAATTGAAGGAAATGTAGCTGTAACGCTTGAGAAGTTTTATAAAGAGCAACCTATACTCATTGAAGAATTAACAATGTCACTTGAAGATATTTTTATCACTACATTTGAGGAGGATTCACATGTTTCATAAAGCTTTATGGATGAGGCAATGGAAGCAAGGAAAATATATAATTCTATTATTCTGGTTAACTAGTTTATATCAACTACCTTATAAATATTATCAAGAAGCGCAAATGCAACTAAAACTATCAAAAATGAAGTTTGGTGACTATGCATATTACTACTCCTACTATTTTCAGACATCTGATGGTGCCGTCTTCTTTCAAGGAGCTACTCTAATTGCACTCGCTTGTCTTTTAATTGGATGGGAACGTAATAATCAATCAACTGATTTTCTATTCTCGATGCCTTTTAAACGAAAGGATATTTTTTTAACAAAATGGTGGCTTGGTGTTTTGAATATTATTATAGTACAAATTGTTTGCTGGATTAGCATGTACGGAATAAAGAACATGTCGTTTCACAATGAGTATCAAACCTTTGCTCCGTTCTATAGTTACTTTCTATATGCTACCGTTGTACTTATCGCTATTTATACATTCACCTTATTTATCGGGACTTTTACTGGACATATATTTTCTCAAAGTATTTTAACTATCATTCTATTATTTTTACCATACGGTTTTGGATGGTTAATTTCCGGATTCATTTATTCACACGCACAATGGTCTGTAGATGCAATCGGAGAAATAGAGCTCCATACTCATGAGTACTTACAACATATAGGTATCATTTCACCATTAGAATATTTTTCTATTACTTATGATTACCACCCGATAGAAACATTTGATGACTATGGCAATAAACTTCCCAGTGTATCACAGGACAATCCTACGGAGCGTATTTCTGTACCTTCTCCTTGGACACTATTAACACCATTTTCTTACATCATTACCTTTTTATCAATAGCAACCTTTCTATATACACGTACACCGAACGAACAAAGTGGAAAAATACTATTGTTTCCTAACTTGCAAAAATGGTTCATAATTTGCACTGTTCTATGCTTCGGACTACTTGGTGGTAGAATATTAGGCGGACGAGATGCACTTCTGTCTTATTATGTTGGATTTTTCCTATTCGCTACCATAAGTTACTTCATTTTTACACGTCTATTAAAATTGAAGTTTGCTTTTGTAGGGAAATAAATATGCATTAAGGTGGTGGATACATGTTTCCAAAAGCATCTTAGATGTGAAACTATAAACACGGAACAATGACATTAAATAGAAGCTGACGAAAAAGGTATATAATGACAAAAGAAATATGTTATGAATTATTTAACTCTTATATGAACTAAATAAAAAAGGCATTGCACAAGAGCAATGCTTTTTTATTATATATCCCGATCTAAATAAAGAGGTTATTTCACATTCTCTCTCCTATCCCCATACACCATCTCTTCTTTCATCCCAAATCCATCACCATTTTGCACAATTTGCTCTGTCGGTGCAACTATACTTTCAGCAATTTTCCATTCCCCACGCTCTTTTACGAATACTTGTAGAAAATAGTTCATGCCATCTAATTGATATGCATTTTCTTTTTTCACATTATAGTGAATCGCAATGTAGTACACTTGAATGTTTTCTTTCCCTATTTTTGATACGTATTGCGATAGTCTCGGTATATAAAGTGCTGCTTTCTGAAAAGATAGTTGCTTCGCTTTAACAAGCGATGAACTTGTTACATTACGTAATGTGTCCCGATTACGAATATTATCGCTATGGTGGAATAATACTGCGTTTTGCATAGAACGAACCCATAATTTCGAATATAAGACTGTATTATCGTTTTCGATGTACTTCACTTCTTTTCGCACCACTTGGATAGGCGTATCTGCGTACGTGAATGTTTGAAAACAGAAAAAACTACCAAATAAAATGGTAAGTGCAGCAATATATTTCATAATCTTTCCTCCGATCTTTTAATTAAAGTATCGGAGTTTCAAAATATTTTTATTCAAAAGAAAAAGGATAGGAATGCTTTCGCTTCCTATCCTCATTTATTATAATACGCGGCCAAATAGTTCTAAGACCATTTCTATTTCTTGGTCGCTCCAACCTTTAAATCTCTCTTTATAATATTCTTTACGCACAGCTTCAAGTTTTTCAGTTACTTCTCTTCCGTGCTCTGTAATTTCTAAGTACACGATTCGACGATCTGAATTAGAACGTTTTCTTTCTACTAATCCTTTTCGTACGAGACGATCTGTAACAGCTGTAATATGACTGGAGGTTACGTTTACTTCACTCGCAATTTGCGAAGCCATCTGTGGACTGTTTAAAAATAACGCACGTAATACAGAAAATTCATTATATGGCATATGTTCTGCAAAACGTGTATTAATATCATTTTGTAATAAACGTATCATTTTTCGAAATGATGCAGATAAATCTAAAATCAGCGTTTCTCTTTTTTCGTTCAATAGCCTCGTCCCTTTTTTATCATATTTACACATATTATAATCTATAAATACCTATGTTGTATATGCTTTCTTTCCTCAACATTCTCATTTATGTAACTTTTTTCATATAAATTTCTTTTTTGTTCACACATATACATATAAAAAGGATGGTGATGGAAAATGCAGGGTGGAATGAATCCTTATTTACACAACGTACGCACTGCTAATACTGGTAAAGAAGCTACTATTACTGTACAAGGAGAAGGTGTTGTAAAAGCAAAACCGAATGTTGTTATATTAACACTCGGCATTCGAACAGATGATAAAAATGTAAAACAGGCTCAAGAAGAAAATGCAGTGCAATCCAAACAATTGCTGGATGCACTTAAACAGCTTGGTATTGCCGATAAAGATATAGAGACGATTTCTTATACAATTACTCCTCAATACGAATATGTAAATGATAAAGCATTGCTACAAGGATACCGTGTAGAGCATTTGTATGAAATTACCGTTTTAAATGTACAAAAAGCTGGGGAAGTATATGATATAGCCGTTTCAAATGGCGCAAATGTAGCAAAAGGGTTACGTTTCCGAGTATCTCATCCAAATAAATATTATGAGCAAGCTCTCATTCAAGCTCTGCACCAGGCAGTAGAAAAAGCTCGTGCTATTGCGAGTACATATAATTTAAATATTAATCCTGTTCCCCTCTCATTCGTTGAAGAATCTGCCCAATTACCAAGGGAGGTTACGTCTTATGCTACTTTACATGTGCAAGCAGCTCCACCTATTCAATCGGGAGAATTAGAAATTATTTCAACAATACGGGCAATTTTTACGTATTTATAAATAATTTCATTTATAAGTAAACGTTATCATTTTCCTTGTTGTAAAAACATGATGTTCTGATATAATAAAGGACGGTGAGCTCTTACGAAAGAGATATCACGGGTGGGAGAGGGATATGAAAAAGAAGGTTTAACATGAAAGGAATACTTGAAAGAACATTTAAATTAGGTTTACACGAAACATCACCAAAACAAGAAGTTTTAGCTGGAGTTACGTCATTTTTCACGATCGTATATATTATGATTGTAAATGCGTCAATTTTATCCGATGCTGGCATTCCTCTTGAAGCTGGAATTTTAGCAACTGTTTTCAGTTCATTTGTCGGATGTCTACTCATGGCATTTTGGGCAAATGCACCTGCTATTCTTGTCCCTGGTATGGGTGTAAATGCATTCTTCACGTACACAGCTGTGCATACGCTTGGACTAACTTGGCAAGAAGCATTGGCTGCTGTCTTTATCTCTGGTATTATTTTTGCAATTGCCGCTTTTACACCAATCGCTCGCGTGCTATCAGTATCAATTCCAAAGTCATTAAAGGAAGCGATTACTGTCGGCATCGGATTATTTTTAGCGTTTATCGGATTGCAAAAAGGTGGTTTAGTCGTTTCGAACCCAAATACTGCTGTTGCAATGGGTAAATTAAGTAACCCTGTCGTTCTTGCGACCGTGCTTACTCTTATCGTTGCACTTGTACTATTTATTCGTAACGTACGTGGAAACTTTTTATGGACGATTGCAATAGGAACTGGTATTGCATGGCTATTTGGCCTTGTTGATACAAGTCAAATCGGAAATAGTTCATTCTCATTCGCTAATTACGGCGATGTCTTTGGAGCTATGTCATTTGGCAAACTTTCTTCCTTACCGTTTTGGATTGCAACATTCTCCTTAAGCATGGTGCTTATTTTTGAGAACATGGGACTTCTGCACGGTTTATTAGAAGATGACCGTAAATTCCCACGTGCTTACCAAGCCAATGCAATTTCAGCAATGACATGTGGTCTATTTGGCACAAGCCCTACCGTATCAACAGTAGAGAGTGCCGCAGGTATTACTGCAGGCGGAAAGACAGGTCTGACGTCTATCGTTACGGGGTTGTTATTCTTTGCATCATTGTTTGCACTTCCGTTTGTCAAACTAATTCCTGATAGTGCCATTGCACCAATCTTAATTATTATTGGCGGCCTGATGATTACAAGCATTCAGCAAATTCCTCTGAACGATTTTTCAGAAGGATTTCCAGCGTTCTTAATTATCGTCATGATCCCGCTCACATATAGTATCGCTGATGGCATTGCGTTCGGATTTATTGCTTACCCTATCTTAAAAGTTGCTCTTGGAAAGCGTAAAGAAGTCGCACCATCTATGTATATCATTACATGCTTATTCTTAGCTATGTTTGTATTACATGCTATTGGTTAAGAAAAAACACCGGGGAAATCCTCGGTGTTTTTTACTTAAACCATCCTTTTTTATAAAACCAGGCCATCATTCCGCCGCCAATTAATGCCATTAGAAGAAGACAAATAAAATAACTATATTGTCCACCAAGCTCTGGCATATGCGTAAAGTTCATTCCATATACTCCCGCAATAAATGTTAATGGCATGAAAATAGTCGAGAATACAGTTAATGTTTTCATAATGTTATTCATATGATGTGAGTTTAATGAAAAATAACTATCCCGAATATCCGCCGTTAACTCTCGACTTGCCTCAATCATTTCCGTAAGTTTAAGTAAATGATCATGTATATCTTTAAAATAAATCTCATGATCACTTATACCGTAAAAACGAGTGGAATTCAAAATACGATACAATAAATCACGCATTGGAATAATTGTACGTCTTAACTTAGATAAATCTGCCCTAATATCAAATACTTCTTCTAGCACGGCTCCTGCTGTCTCACCTGTTAAATTATCATCAATCGCATTTAAATGGTCTTCAATGTAATATACAGGTGCGAAATAATCATCTACAATTTGATCAGTGATCGTATGTGCTACATGTAAAGGCCCTTTCTTAATCCGCCTCTTCTCACCAAGTGTTTTCCATACTCTTTCAATTGCATTATTATGAGAAAAATGGAAAGAAACAATATAGCGATCACTAACAAACAAATCAATTTCATGTGGTTCTAGCCCATCTTCTCCAAACGCGTGAAGAACTAAAAAGTTATATCCATCATAAAAATCAACTTTTGGCCTCTGTACATATTCTAGACAGTCTTCAATTGCAAGGGGATGGAACTTAAAATGGTCTTGCAAAATATATGTATACTCTTCTTTCGTTGGCTTATATAAATCTAGCCAATACCATACAATATGGTCTTTCTTTGTTTCTTCTAGAGAAACATCATATAATACTTCATCTGTTTTTGTTACTGCACAAATTCTAATCATAATTTCACCCATTATTATTATAAACAAAAAATAGTAAAAAAAGCCAAGGAGAAATCTCCTCAGCTTTTTTTTATTACTTCGTTACGATACCGTGTACTAAAGTTGGTGCATCTACGTGTTCTTTAGAGATCTTCATGTTCTCATAAATTTTCGCTTTTACATCTTCAACATTTTCGCGGTTTGCGTAAATTGTAACAAGGGATTCACCTTGCTTCACGCTATCGCCTACTTTTTTGCGCAGCATTAGACCAACTGCTAAATCAATTTCAGACTCTTTCGTTGCACGTCCTGCTCCTAAAAGCATTGCTGCTGTTCCGATTTCGTCTGCAACGATTTCTGATACATATCCGTCTTCTTTCGCTTCCACTTCAATTTTAAATTGTGCTTGTGGCAATTTAGAAGGGTCATCAACAACAGATGCGTCGCCGCCTTGCGCTGATAAGAACGTTTTAAATGATTCTAGCGCTTTTCCGTTGTTCATTACTTCAATTAGCTTTTCACGTGCATCTTCTAAAGATGAAGCTTGTCCAGCAAGGTACACCATTTGACTTCCAAGTGTTAAACATAGCTCTTCTAAATCTTTCGGCCCTTTACCTTGTAATGTATCAATTGCTTCTTGTACTTCTAATGCGTTACCGATAGCTTCACCGAGTGGTTGACTCATATCAGAAATAACTGCCATCGTATTACGACCAACGTTATTACCGATGCGTACCATTGCTTCTGCTAAACGTTTTGCATCTTCATCCGTTTTCATAAATGCACCTGCTCCAGTTTTTACATCAAGAACAATTGCATCTGCACCAGCAGCAATTTTTTTACTCATAATCGAACTTGCAATAAGCGGAATTGAGTTTACTGTTGCTGTTACATCACGAAGTGCATATAACTTTTTATCAGCAGGTGTTAAGTTACCACTTTGGCCGATAACAGCGATTTTGTTTTCATTTACAAGACGCATGAATTCATCGTTTTCAATTTCCACATGGAATCCTGGAACTGCTTCTAATTTATCAATTGTACCACCAGTATGTCCTAAACCGCGTCCAGACATTTTCGCTACTGGTACACCTAAAGCAGCTACTAATGGACCTAATACAAGTGTCGTTGTATCACCAACACCACCTGTCGAATGCTTATCTACTTTTACACCTTCAATAGCTGATAAGTCGATTGTATCACCGCTATTTACCATTGCCATCGTTAAATCAGCACGCTCTTGATCGTTCATATCTTGGAAGAAAATTGCCATTGCAAGTGAACTTACTTGATAATCAGGAATATCACCATTTGTATATCCTTCAACAATAAAGTTAATTTCTTCTGTCGTTAATGCATGTCCGTCACGTTTTTTTGCAATTAGGTCCACCATTCTCATTGTGAAGTCACCCCTTCATTTGTTTTACGATTGCTTTTACTAATGCTAAGAAGTTAGCTTTAACACGTTCTGTCGTTTCAATTACTTCATCGTGGTGAAGTGGCTGATCTAAAATACCAGCTGCCATATTTGAAATACAAGAAATACCTAATACTTTCATACCAGCATGACGCGCTACAATTACTTCAGGTACTGTTGACATACCAACTGCATCTCCGCCAAGTGTACGAAGCATACGAATTTCAGCAGGTGTTTCATATACAGGACCTGTCATTCCTACGTATACACCTTCTTGTACTTTAATATTTAAGTCTGCTGCAACTTGTTTCGCCATTTCGCGAAGTTCTACTGTATATGATGTAGACATATCAGGGAAACGTACGCCCATTTCAGAATCATTCGGTCCGATTAATGGATTCGTACCCATGAAGTTAATGTGGTCTGAAATTAACATAAGATCGCCTGGCTCAAATGATGTATTTACACCACCAGCTGCGTTTGTTACAACTACTGTTTCTACACCTAGTTCTTTCATAACACGAACTGGGAATGTTACTTTTTGCATGTCGTATCCTTCATAGAAGTGGAAACGTCCTTGCATTGCTACTACTGTTACACCTTGAAGTGTACCAAATACTAGTTGACCTGCATGGCCTTCTACAGTTGATACTGGGAATTCAGGGATTTCACTGTAAGGTACTGTTACTGCGTTCTCAATTTCGTCTGCTAATACACCTAGTCCTGATCCAAGGATTAGTCCTACTTGTGGTGTCTCTTGAAATTTCTCTTTTAAGTATGAAGCTGATTTTGTAATAAGTTCACGATTCATTTGTTTATCCCCCTATTTCTTTAGCTCGTTTAAGAAGCTTGTTCCGTATTCTGGCATTTTCACACCGAAGTTTTCTGCTACTGTTGCACCAATATCAGCAAATGTTTGACGAAGTGGTAACTCTTGTCCGCCTTCTTTCATGCTTGGGCTATATGCTAATAATGGTACATATTCACGTGTATGGTCAGTACCAGGGTGAATTGGATCATTACCGTGGTCTGCTGTAATTAATAATAGATCATCTTCTTTTAGTTTTGCGAATACTTCTGGAAGACGTGCATCATATTCTTGCAGAGCTTCTCCGTATCCTTGTGGATCACGGCGGTGGCCGAATAATGCATCAAAGTCAACTAAGTTTAAGAAGCTAAGACCTGTAAAGTCCATATTTAATGTATCTACAAGCTTATCCATTCCATCCATGTTAGACTTCGTACGAAGTGATTCAGTTACCCCTTCGCCATCATAAATATCAGAGATTTTACCGATAGCAATTACATCGTAGTCACTATCTTTTAATTCATTCATTACTGTACGACCGAATGGTTTTAATGCATAGTCATGACGGTTTGGTGTACGTGTAAAGTTTCCAGGTTCACCAACGAATGGACGAGCAATAACACGACCTACCATGTATTTCTCATCTAATGTTAATTCACGTGCAATTTTACAAATTTTATATAATTCATCAAGTGGCACTACTTCTTCGTGTGCTGCAATTTGCAATACGCTATCAGCAGAAGTATAAACGATTAAAGAGCCTGTTTCCATTTGCTCTTGACCAAGTTCATCAAGAATCTCAGTTCCAGAAGCTGGCTTATTACCGATAATTTTACGGCCTGTTTTTTCTTCTAATTCATCAAGTAATTCTTTCGGGAATCCTTCTGGGAACACTTGGAATGGTGTATCAATGTAAAGGCCCATGATTTCCCAGTGACCTGTCATTGTATCTTTACCAGTAGATTTCTCTTGCATTTTTGTGTAATATCCAAGTGGTTTCTCTACTTTAGAGATACCTTTCATTTCTCGAATGTTACCAAGACCTAATTTCACCATGTTAGGCATTTGTAACCCATTCATATGTTCAGCAATGTGACCAATTGTGTCAGATCCTAAATCACCAAATTGCTCAGCATCTGGTGCTTCACCGATTCCCACAGAGTCCATTACGACTAGGAATATACGTTTATATTTATTCATAACTGCGACCTCCTATAAGTTCAGTTCTACTTCTTGTAGTATGTTCAAAACGCTATAAAGTGAAACTGTTATCCAAAAGAATTCTCATTGTCAAACAGTACTTCTTTAAATCATTTTCTAACCTATTTCGTTTACTTGAAACGATTCAAAAACATTTCTAGTTTTTTCTAAGTCAGATGTCAGACATCTGATACTGATATCATAACATGTTTACGCTTTCTTTTTAATACATTTTCGTAGAATTTCTCATTTTCTTCACACTTCTATTGTAATCCATTCTGCAACGAAGTGCTAATTTTTTTATGATTTATTTCTTCATATTAAAAATAAAAAGTAGCTCTAAAGAGCTACTTTTTATTTTACTTCTATTGTTTCTTCTTCATGTTCATGCAATTCGCCTTTTCTTACATGTACTTTCACTTTGTAAGCACCGTTCTCTTTGAAAGTATGTTTCGTTTCATACTCTCCTTTATTCCCTTCTTTCGCTGGAATAAATTCGTGTTTTTCAACACCATCTTTCCAAATCTCTAGTTGTACTTCAGCACCAGTTAATGCTTCTTCTTTTTGCTTTAAATGAACTTTCATTGTAGATTCAGCATTTGCCTTTATGTCTCCAGCCATAAGATGGATCATTGTGTCACTTTTATGATCTCCATGTCCTGCACTGTGATCACTATTTTCTTTTTTCGCATCTTCTACTTTCGCATTTCCTACAGCAACTTTCACTTCTGGCATAACGTGCATTTCACGTGCATTTGTATGAGGAATAATATGATATACTCCATCAGTTTCAAATGTTTTCTCGACTGCATAAACACCTTTTCCTTTATGCTTACCATCTAACATCTCGTGTTTCTCGTCGCCATCTTTCCAAATTTCAAACTTTACGTCATCAGCATCCGTTACTCTTTCTTTTCCTTGTGTAACAAGTGCTTGTACTTCTGTTTTTTCACCTGGTTTAATTTCTTTCGGATTTGTTTGGACTGCTACTTTTATAGCTTCAAGTTTCTGTTCTTTTTTCGGTTCTTCTTTGTTTGTATTACAGCCAGCCAACGCTAGCATCGCGATAAATAAAGTTATAATCAGTTTTTTCATCATCATTTCCTCCTTTATACTCTATTTAGTATAGAGGAAATACATTGTAATATTCCAGTCTTCTGCTGAAAACAATATACGAAATGTTTGTGAAGTTTCTGTGAAACACTCTTCCCCTCTTAATCTATGAAAAAAAGAGCATAGTAACTATGCTCTCGGATGAAACTGTTTATATACATCTTTTAATCTAGTTTTTGAAACGTGCGTATAGATTTGCGTCGTTGAAATATCTGCATGTCCAAGCATTTCTTGTACAGCACGTAAATCTGCTCCATTTTCTAATAAGTGCGTAGCAAACGAGTGACGCAACGTATGAGGTGTAAGCTCTTTTTCAATATTTGCTTCTTTCGCTAATCGTTTTAATATTTTCCAAAATCCTTGTCTTGATAATCGATTACCATGATGGTTTAAAAAGAGTGCATCTACTACTTTTTTCCCCATTAATTCTCTTCTTCCTTTTTCAATATACTTTTGAATCGCTTCCGTTGCTAAACTTCCTAGTGGAATAATTCTTTCTTTATTCCCTTTCCCTATGCAACGAACAAATCCCATCGTTAAATGTACATCTTCTAAATTGAGTGCAATCAATTCTGAAACACGAAGTCCTGTCGCATACAGTAACTCTAGCATCGCCTTATCACGAATCCCAAAAGCACTTGTCATTTTTGGTGTTTGAAGTAACGCCTCTACTTCATCAACTGATAATACTTTTGGTAATTTCCGTTCCCCTTGTGGCGTTTCAATATGTACGGATGGGTCGTGTTCTACTGCTCGTTCACGAAGTAAAAATTGGTGGAACGAACGAATTGATGCGATATGACGCGCCAATGTTTTCGAAGATTTTCCGTTTTCTTTTAAATACTGCAAAAAGTTAACAATGTGTAAACGGGTGACTTCATGAAAAGTTTTCGTCTGTTCCACATTTTGCAAATACTTTACGTAGCTTTTTAAATCCCGTTCATAAGATACTACTGTATTCTTTGCTAATCCTTTTTCGACAACCATATAATGAATAAAATCTTTTAATTGATCTTCCACTCTACACTACTCCCCATTTTCATAGAAAAACATCATTCTATTTACGAAAGCATCCTTTGCCGGTTCTTCATTCCCTGATACTTTTTCTACAGTCTCTTCTTTAGGTTTTTCATAACGATGATAGCTTTCATATTCTTCATTTATCCATAGTATAGCGAAATAAAACAAAATCGTACAACTTGTAAATAATAAAAATACTTTTATTCCATCAAAAGTTAATTTTAAAGCTCGGCGCATTGTAAATTCCTCCAAAATATAAGTTATTACAACATATGCCAAGCTTTCACCAATTTATACCTTATTCAAATAAAAAACCTCTTCCTAGATAAATAGGAAAAGGTTATTTTTCATCCGTTTCATTTTCTTGACAGTTTTTACAAATCCCATGGAATGTTAAACGATGATCTTTCACCTTAAAGCTCCAGTCTCGTTCTACTTTCCTTTCCACTTCACCAAGTAAATCTTCTTGTATTTCTTGTACAGCACCACATTGTGTACAAATCAAATGATGGTGGAAACGCTGCGCACCTTCTTGGCGTAAGTCATAGCGTGAAACACCGTCTCCGAAGTTAATCTTATCGACAACTTTTAACTCAGATAATAGTTCTAAAGTTCGATAGACGGTTGCTAATCCGATCTCTGGCGACTTTTCTTTTACAAGGAGGTAAACATCTTCTGCGCTTAAATGATCTTCTTCATTTTCTAGCAGCACACGAACTGTTGCTTCACGTTGCGGTGTTAATTTGTAGCTCGCTGCATGTAATTGCTTCTTAATTCGTTCAATTCTTTCTTCCATTCGGTACTACTCCCTCCTCGCCACTCTTACACCATTATATCAGAAGAAGGGCTTCTGTCAAAAGAAAAAACAATAAAAACAAATTGATAATTATTCTCAAAAAGTATTTATTTTTTATTAATAGCCTCAACGACTTCTTTCATTAAAACTGGTGATGCGTAAGCCTCCACACTAGAAGCAAGTGCTAACACCACTCCAATTACGAGAAAGAAGCATGTATAACGGATTAATAATGGTAATAGTGGCTCGGTTATTTTTCTAATAAATTGATGCCTAATCATCCGTAAAGAAAAACTTGCAGCAATGGTTGTCATAACGAGAAAGACTGGAATGATAATTAAATTTTGTGGCAAAACAGATACAAATGCTAATAATAGTCCATTCCATCCATGCTGACTTACTAAAAAACCAACTGTAAATCCAACGACAACTCCTTTTACAAATAATAAAATAAAAATAAGTGGTAATCCAATAATTGAAATTCCTAAAATCCAAATAAATCCGATGTATTTTAATTGCGAAAAGTAACTTTCTCGAAACATTTCGCCCGCAATGGCAAATTCTCCTTTAGAGACTTGTCCAAAAAAACGTTGTAAATAAAATGATAAATCTTGTTTTTGATTGATTTGTAAACTATTCACGAGAATGGCTCCGAATATTACTCCCATCAATAATAAAACAGCGTTAAATATATATAATGAAGAGTTTTCCTGTATGTGAGACATTACACGGTCTTGCCAATTTTTTCGCCACATTTTTCTTCCCTCCGTTCACACTCTTATTAAAAATGTATGAAAGAAAGAAAAAAGTATGACGAATTAACATTGAAATTCCGCTCTACTTTGCTAAACTAAAAAGTAGAGAATAGGAGGGATTTCTCTTGAAACCATTATTATTAGATTTTCCAACATTATTTCAAACTGAACGCTTGCAAGTTCGTAAACCATTTCCAGGTGATGGTGCAGAAGTATATGAAGCAATCCAAGCTTCTCTAGAAGACTTAGTACCGTGGATACCAATTAACGCTGAAACAGAAGAGAGTGCTGAAGAAATTGTTCGCGAAGCTCACGGACAGTTTTTACTTCGTGAAACACTTGATTTTCACTTATACGATAAAGTATCTGGTACATTCATCGGAGCAATTACACTAAAGCCTGAAAACTGGGATATTCCAAAGTTTTCACTTCACTTCTGGCTACATAGTGCCTATACAAAACAAGGCTATATGACCGAAGCTGTTAAAGGTGCAATTCAGTTCGCCTTTGATAAACTAGGCGCTAGAAGAATTGAAATTCGTACTGATGCAACAAATATAAATGCATGTAGCTTAGCAGAACGTCTAGAATTCATTCTAGAAGGGACAATGGAAAATGATTTCCTAGCACCAGATGGTAGCTTACGTGATGCACGTGTATATGCAAAAATCAATTAAAAAACACTCGCCTTTGGCGAGTGTTTATTTTTGTAGTTGTAAATATTGTACTGCAAACATCGTCTTCGCATCATGAATACGAAGATCTTTCATAAGAGTAATCGCTTCTTCTAACGATACTTCCATTAATTCCACAAACTCATCTTCATCTAACTCAGCTTTATTTTCTTTTCTTGTCAAACCTGTCGCTTTATATACATATAAAATTTCATCTGCGAATCCTGGAGATGTATAGAAAGAAGTAATGAGCTCCATATTTTCACAAACATATCCTGTTTCCTCTTCTAATTCACGAACTGCTGTTACCTCAGGTTTTTCACCAGGTTCTAACTTGCCAGCCGGAATTTCTATAATCGCCTTTTCAAGTGCTTTACGATACTGCTCAACAAGCACAATTTTCCCCTCATCAGTAATAGCAATAATAGCAACTGCACCAGGGTGATTTACAATTTCACGTTTACTCATTGCTCCATTTGGTAATACTACATCATCAACACGAACTTTTATAACTCTACCATCAAAAATTGGCTCAGTTTTTACTGTTCTCTCTGCAAGATTACTCATACTACTTCATCTCCCTGTTCTATTTCCTATTCTTTCCTCATACATTTTACCACATTGAAAGGAGCGTGATAGAAATGAAAGTTTATATTTTACCAAATCGCGTCACTTTAGTCGGAAAAGCATGGCAAATTCGCCATAAGCTAAAGCAATATAGCAAAGAGTATACAACTGTACAAGAGTGGATTACAGCAAATAAAGTGAAACATTAATCATGCTTTTACGGGCAGTTAATGCGAAGCGGAAAGTAAACGTTTGTCAACCTCTTTTCCCTCTCGTACAATAAAGGTAAGGAGGTTGACCTATGAAAAAACGTCAATTAGGAAACTCAGATTTGTTTGTTACAGAAATGGGCCTTGGCTGTATGTCTCTCGGTACATCTGAAACAGAAGCTATGCATATTATCGATGAAGCTATCGATTTAGGAATTAATTTTTTTGATACAGCAGATTTATATGATTACGGATTAAATGAAGAATTTGTTGGAAAAGCCTTGAAGGGAAGAAGAGACCAAATTGTACTTACAACGAAGGTTGGAAATCGTTGGACAGAAGAAAAAAATGGCTGGTCTTGGGATCCTTCTAAAGCTTACATAAAGACTGAAGTAAAGGAAAGTTTACGTAGACTTCAAACTGATTATATTGACCTTTACCAACTTCATGGCGGAACAATTGAAGATCCAATAGATGAAACAATTGAAGCTTTTGAAGAATTGAAAAAGGAAGGTATTATTCGCCATTACGGTATTTCTTCTATACGCCCAAATGTCGTTCGTGAATATGCAAAACGCTCAAACATCGTTAGTGTACTAATGGAATATAACCTTTTAAATCGTCGTCCAGAAGAATGGTTCCCCCTTCTAAATGAACACCAAATTAGCGTCATTGCCCGCGGGCCACTTGCAAAAGGAATTTTAACTAACAATAATGCAAGAAAGATAGAAAGAGTAAAGGAAAAGGATTATCTCTCTTATTCTTACGATGAATTACATGCAACTCTAGCAAGTGTAAAAGAAATGATTGGAGAACGCTCTTTAACAGGAACAGCTATTCAATATTGCTTACATAATAAGACTGTTGCAGCTGTTATACCTGGTGCAAGCTCTCTTCAACAATTACAGGAAAATATACGAGCTAGCCAACAGTTACCTTTAACAAAAGAAGAATATATACAACTTCAAAAGATTGTTAAATATGAAACATATGCTTTGCATCGTTAAAAATATCGAATTACCGATAAAACAGAAGACTGCCTCCAGTATTAGGAGACAGTCTTTTTTATAACGTATCATATTTATCAGGATTCGTTCCTACATGTAAATCACGATTCAACGTGTTAATTTGACGTATCTCTTCTTCATTTAGTGCAAAATCAAAAATAGTAAAGTTTTCTTTAATTCGAGATGGTGTAACAGATTTAGGAATCGTCACAATCCCGCTTTGAATATCCCACCTTAATATAACTTGCGCAGGTGTTTTTTCATATTTAGTAGCAATAGCCTGAATAATCGGGTGCTGAAATACTTCTCCGCCTCTCATTAATGGACTCCATGCTTCCATTTGAATCTGCTCACCTTGACAGAAATTACGCAACTCAAATTGCGTCAACATCGGATGAAGTTCCACTTGGT
Organism: Bacillus sp. GC_Bacil_1; assembly: GCF_026540675.1. Lineage (NCBI taxonomy): Bacteria > Bacillati > Bacillota > Bacilli > Caryophanales > Bacillaceae > Bacillus > Bacillus sp. GC_Bacil_1. Next base: position 162,340 of record NZ_JALNUG010000009.1, on the reverse strand, counting down.
TTACCATCGGCTTCACTTTGCAATTTGGTAATAATAGTTCTAAATGATGTTTATGAAAATTAGAAACACCAATCGCACGCACTTTACCTTCTTCATACAATTTCTCTAAAGCTCGGTACGTATCAACATACTTCCCTCTTACCGGCCAATGTATTAAATATAAATCTACATAGTCCATTTGTAATTTTTTCAAACTCTTTTCAAACGCCTCGAGTGTCTCCTCATATCCTTGATCGTCGTTCCATACTTTTGTTGTAATAAATATATCTTCTCTTGGAATTCCTGATTCACGTATCGCCTCTCCGACACCGCTTTCATTTTCATATACAGTTGCTGTATCAATCGAACGGTATCCAACTTCTAACGCTGTTTTTACTGCTTGCTTTACTTCGTCTCCTTCTTTCGCTTTATATACGCCTAGACCAATCATCGGCATTTTCACGCCATTATGAAGTGTAGTTGTTGGAATATGCACAGTCGTCTCCCTTTCATTGTTACATTTTTTATAAGCCACAATTTTATTTCAACAAGATTCATCCCAAAAGTCAAAACATACGTACAGTTTACATAACACTTTTATATAGCTAAAAAATAGCGTGAACTCATTCATTCACGTTATTTTTTCTCCATTCTTTCGCTTTTTCATCCACATTGCGCACAAACTCATTTTTTCCTTCCGTATATAACGCGCCATCATATGTATACTTTTCGGCTAATTCTTTCTTTAAGGTTGCATATGCCTCTGCTTCTTCACAATGAGCCATCATATAATCACGAAATGCTAAATGCCTTACTATCTCTGGATTTCCTTTTTCAAACACGTGTAAATGATACGAGCGTTTTTCTTCAGTTCCATGAATAAAATATCGGCGTCTTGAAATACCATTTTCCCCTTTTACGATGTAACCAAGCTCTATAAATCGTTCATTCCACCCATCTACTCTTTCGATATTTTCTACTTCCATGATCATATCAATAATAGGTTTAGCTGCCAGTCCGGGAACTGACGTACTTCCAATATGATGAATTTTTACCGTTTCTGGCATCGCTGATTTTAATCTTTTAGCCTCCACTTGAAATTTTTCACTCCAATGGTTTTCATGTGGAACAACGACAATTTTTCTCATTCTAACTCCCCTTTTCTTACAAGCTCGTCAAAAAATGACCAGTGGTATTTCACTGATCATTTTTTTATTATTTAAAGTCTTTCCAAGTAAGGTTACTTTCACTTAGCAGTTCTTCAAATGATTTATTCTTTTCACGTTCTTTTTGTTCTTGGCGCTTTCTTTCCAGTTCAGCTGCCTCTTTTTCCTCTTCCCTCACTTGCAACTCTTTCTTCTTACTCTTTAATTGTTGCATGAGTGAATCATTTAATTGATCGCCTAATGTAAGTGTTTCTTTCTTTGGTTGATTCACTTGTGATTGTCTTTGCATTTGTCTTTGTTTCTTTTTCTTCATGCTACTCACCTTTTACTTTTTTCTCCATTATAGTAGATACACAATGAAATCGACAATAAAAAAGGGTCTTTACTCTATTATTCACTTTTTGTAAATATGTTAATTTTTCGAAAAGACTAAATTTTTATGTAGCTATAATCCTATGAATCTATTAAAATTATGTCGTATGATGTCAGATTATAAAAAAAGGAGAATTATATTATGTGGAAAAAAATTATTCCTGCCGTTGCTGTTTTAAGCACCATTACTTTTTCAAGCGTATTTGCCGCTCCCCCATCTCAGAATCCAGCTGAACAAAACCGCTACATAGACGTACAAATGCTTGGTATTAATGATCTCCATGGACAACTAGATACTGTTAAAAAAATCAATAATAAAGAAGCTGGTGGCGCTGATTACTTAGCTACTTATTTAAAAGAACATAAAAAACAAAACCCTAATACACTTCTTGTACATGCTGGTGATATCGTCGGAGCTAGTCCACCAGTTTCAGCATTATTACAAGATGAACCGACGATTGAATTTTTAAATGATTTAAAATTTGATGTTGGTACAATCGGAAACCATGAATTTGATGAAGGCATTGATGAAATGAAACGCCTCATTTACGGTGGATATCATGAAAAAACAGGGAATTTCAAAGGGGCTAACTTCCCCTATGTAGCTGCTAACTTCTATAACAAATCAACTGGCCGCTTATTTTTACCACCATTTACTGTAAAAATGGTAGATGGTGTTCCTGTTGGATTCATTGGTGTTGTTACAACTGATACACCAAATGTTGTTATGCCTACGATGCTTAAAAATGTACAAATTACTGATGAAGTAGAAGCAATTAATAAATCAACACAACAATTAAAACGCCTCGGCGTTAAATCGATCGTCGTTCTTGCTCATGTCGGTGGAACAACCGATGAGTCTGGGGTAACAAATGGCGATCTTACTCGAATTGCAAATGAAACAGACCCAGAAGTTGATGTTATTTTCGGTGGACATAGTCATACGTATGTAAATGGTACAGTAAATAATAAACTAATTGTCCAAGCAAATTCATACGGAACGGCTTTCTCAGACGTGGATGTAACAATTGATCGTAAAACAAAGGATATTGTAAAGAAAAAAGCTGCAGTTGTTACAACGTATCATGAAGGTGTAGAACCTGATAAACAAGTAAAGAAAAAACTAGATCAATATAAAGAAAAAATCGCACCACTTGTAAATGAAGTGGTCGGAAAATCTACAGCACCTATCGACCGTAAACAAAATGATGCTGGTGAGTCCACTCTTGGAAATTTAGTTGCCGATGCTCAGCGTCAAACGATGCAAACTCAAATCGCCCTCATGAATCCTGGTGGCATTCGTAATGACTTAGATGCTGGTGATATTACGTGGGGTGAGTTATACGGCATTCAACCTTTTGGAAATCAATTGATTAAAGTAGATTTAACAGGTCAAGACATTCGCGATATTTTAAATCAGCAATGGCAAAAAGGAACAACAAGAATGCTTCAAATTTCAGGTATTCAATATACGTGGGATGCAAATAAAACAAACGGTGAAAAAGTTACAAATATACGTTTAACAAACGGAGAAGAATTATCTCCATCTAAAACGTATAGCGTAGTTGCAAATGCCTTCTTAGCTTCTGGCGGTGACGGATTCGTATCATTTAAAAATGGTAAAAATGCAGAAACTGGTCCAAACGACTTTGAAGCGTTAGTCGATTACGTAAAACAATTAAAAGAACCAATTCAGCCAGTTATTGATGGAAGAATTCAAAAAGTAAATTAAGTGTTTCTCTAATAATAAATTTTATTTTTCACGCCATAAAGGATTTGTACTGATCCTCTATTTTATACGTAATATACATCATAAAAAGGATACTCGTTCTTCCAATGAACATAGTATCCTTTTCTTTAGTTATCAAAATGTGATGTTTTGTCAACTTCATATTGCTGTAAAAATTGTTGCAACGCCTCTTCTACAAGTTTAGACTTTTGAATTCCTTTCGATTCTGATATAAGGTCCAATCTTGCTAATATTTCTGTATTAATAGAAAAGGTTCGTCTCTTTTTCTCTGTACTCTTACTCATAATTGGTGCAATTACTTCGCCTCTTTTTCTTAGTAACTCATAAATGCTTTGTAATTGCTCGTAAATTAATAATTGATAATCTGTTTTCTCATATTGAAGGGCGGTCGCTTCTTGGAGTTGTAAGTGACGTGGTTCTTCTCCATCTCCTACAAAAATACGTTTCTTCTGCTCTCCATCATATTCGTATCCAATCAATCTTAATTTCTTCGATAATGTATACGGGCTTATTTCAAGACGTTTTGCTATAATAGCGATGGATTCACGTCTGTTTAAACCATCTATAATTTCTCCAATCGTCACAATTTCCCTCCTCCCGTGTTGAAATGACACTAGTATGGTATGTTACAATGATTTTCTAACAGTATATGCAAAATGAATAGCCTGTGCGATTCATACGATTTCACAAAAGGAGGTTTTCAATATGCTTTTTCGTAGCTACACCCCTCAGTTCTATAACGAAAACAAACAACTCATTCCTAATAGTATCGCTACGATAGAAAGCGTTATGATAAATAATCGAAAACAAACTCTCCTTATGCGTGGACAAAACGTAGAGCAACCTATTTTATTATGCTGTCACGGCGGACCTGGGATGGCACAAATCGGATTTATTCGCCATTTTCAAAAAGAATTAGAGAAGCAATTTATTGTTATTAATTGGGATCAGCGCGGGGCTGGTAAATCCTTTTCAATGAAAGATTTCGGAGCAAATTTCACAATTGAACAATTCGTTTCCGATGCAAAAGAAGTGATTCAATATGTACTTAAAAGGTTCAACAAACAAAAACTATTTCTCGCTGGTCATTCTTGGGGAAGTATTATTGGGCTTAACATAGCACATCAATATCCAAAGTATATCGAGGCTTACATCGGTATTGGGCAAATTGTACATATGAAACAAAATGAAGAATTGCTATATCAACATTTAATTCATTCTGCAAAAAAACATGATCATAAAAAAGCATTAGCTTCCCTTTTAAAATTAGGCAAACCACCATTTTTAGATACGAGACGTCTCATTATTCAAAGAAAGTGGCTTGGCACATTTGGAGGCGCAATCCAAAACGGATCTTCCTTTTCTTTCATACGAAAAGGGTTCTTTTCTCCTGAGTATACGCTATTAGATTGGTTCAAGTTTCTCGTAGGAAATTTAAAATCTGGAATTTTATGGGAAGAAATGCTGACAATCGATTTCTTTTCTTCTATCTCAAGTTTATCTATTCCAGTTTATTTTTGTTCTGGTCGCTATGATTATCAAACTCCTTATGCACTCGTTCAGGAATATTGCGATCTTATTGAAGCGCCTATAAAAAAGATGATTTGGTTCCCAAATTCAGCACATTCTCCTGATTTAGAAGAACCAGAATTATTCGCTAATTCTTTGCAATCAATTAAACAAGAGCTAGCTTTTCAGCATTAGTAACAAAAGGCTCTTTTACATTTCATAGAAAACATTTTATAATAATATGTCGCAAGTATGTATAAACATCGCAAAATGTTTCATATTTACTTGTCTTAACAGAATAAAAATTTAGGGAGATTACATTTATTATGAACGCTGTACTCGTCGCAGTAGCAATTATGCTATTGCTTAGTTTGTTACGTGTCCAGGTCATTGTCGCCATCATTGTTGGAGCTTTAACAGGCGGAATTATCGGCGGACTCGGTATTTCAGAAACGATTAACACTTTTACAACTGGTCTTGGAAACAGTGCTCCAATCGCTTTAAGTTATGCAATGCTTGGTGGTTTCGCTATTTCCCTTTCCAAAACAGGACTTCCAGATGCTATGATTCAAACTGCATTAAAATGGATTGGCAATGAACAAGACACGAAAAAACAAGTTTATTCTAAAATACTTATTTTATTCATTATTTTAACGATGGCTTGTTTCTCACAAAATGTGATTCCTGTTCACATTGCTTTCATCCCCATCTTAATTCCAGCACTTTTAAAAGTATTAAATGAGCTGAAAGTGGATCGCAGACTTGTCACATGTATTATTACATTTGGATTGATTACTCCTTATATGTGGATCCCTGCAGGATTCGGAAAAATTTATCATGACGTATTACAAACCAACGCTGCGCAAAGCGGCCTTACATTTGATGTCACACTTATTCCAAAAGCAATGACTATTCCAGCAATTGGTATGATTATTGGATTATGTGTAGCGGTATTCATTACGTACCGAAAACCTCGTACGTATGAAACAGAACAAATTCATACTACCGAAAATGAAATCGTTCCCTATACAAAACGTAGCATTACTTTCGGGTTATTATCTATCATTGCTACATTAACTGTTCAATTAACAACAGAATCAATGATTTTTGGTGCTTTAGCAGGTATTATCGTCTTATCGGTTAGCGGCAGTCTACCACTTAAAGAAGCAGATGCGATATTAACAAGCGGAATGCGTATGATGTCCTTTATTGGCTTTGTTATGATTGCTGCCGCTGGATTCGGCGCTGTTCTTCGAAAAACAGGACATGTTGAATCTCTGGTGCAAACGAGTGCACATATAATCGGAAATAATAAACCACTCGCTGCATTTCTTATGCTCGTTATTGGACTTCTCGTTACGATGGGAATTGGTTCATCCTTTTCAACCATCCCTATCTTAACAACCATTTTTGTACCTCTTTGCATTCAGCTTGGATTTAGTCCAATGGCCACAATTGCTATTATCGGTACAGCCGGAGCGCTAGGTGACGCAGGATCTCCAGCATCGGATAGTACCCTTGGACCAACATCCGGTTTAAATGCTGATGGTCAGCACCATCATATATGGGATACATGTGTACCCACTTTTCTACATTACAATATACCGTTACTTATATTTGGTTTTATTGCCGCAATTACATTATAAAAAGGTGCGTATAAAACGCACCTTTTACTTTTTTATTTTTCCTTTTAATTGTTGAAAAGCTAATTTTCCATTATCTTTGACATAGCTTTCAATTGCCGGTAGTGATGAACCTATCCATTCACACTCTATGCTCCCATTAGGTCCAACAATTTTTAATTTATCTGGTATATGTATATTTAGAAATCTCGCTGACCGAATTAACTCAATAGCAATCTGATCACTTGAGGTTACAATTCCATCTATATACGGATTGTTTTGCAATAATGTAATAAATTGTTTATTTGTATACCCTTGTACACATTCTTCTCGATAAGAGATTCCTTCATCCCAAACAGCGTCTAAAAACCCTGCTATATAATCTTCCATTTCTTCACTTTCTTCTCCCTCACCGAAATATGCAAGAAAGTGACACCCTTTCTCTTTTAATAAAGAAACAGCTCTCTGTCCACTTTCATAATAATTTCTATGTGATTGTTGCTCATCGATCACAACAAACGGAAATGGAATTTCTCCTACACTTTTAAAAACTGCTCTCGTCAAAATAACACCTGCAATGTTATTTTGCTCCAGCATATGTATGTATCTATCTTTATTCTCTATATTACAAATAATGATTTGATAGCCTTCTTTATATGCTATTTCCTCAATACAATGTAGCAAAGTGATGTTTGATTGGTTACATAAATTATCTACAAGTAATGCAATTATCGTTGAATTCTCTTTAAATAGTGGCTTCGCTGCACTGTTTGGCCTATAACGTAATTCTTCAATTGCTTCCTTTACTTGTTTTACTGTGTCCTCATGAACGTATCCTTTTTCATTAATAACTCGTGAAACGGTTGCGACTGAAACACCTGCCAATTTTGCAACATCACGTATAGTTGCCACATCGTCACCCCTTAATATGGTAATAGATTACAATTTTACGGTAACCTAAATTACACTATCCGTCAAGATTAATAACTCATATTTCTGAAAATTGTTACATCATTTAACTAAATGATACTCCAACTGAATTTCATGTAAAATTTGGATATTATCATATCCAATACGTGGAATTTCTTTCTTTATTTTTCGTGCCTCCTCTACCGCATTCACATATAAATTAGTCATTACAAAATTACGTTTTTGGTAAAATCGTAACGCATTCATATTATCATTTGTTGTAATAAGCCAAACCTGTCTGCACCGCTCTTCTTCTGCAACTTGTAATACACAATCCACAAGTTTCGTCCCTATTCCTTTTCTTTCTTCAAAGCTATCTAGCGATACAATTTCACACATATTTCCGGTCACTTCATACGTTATAATTCCGATTATTCTGTCATCTGAGAGCGCAACAAATCCTGGCAACTCTTCTAACTGATGTCCCTTACCACGTGAAACCATCAATGAACTTCCCCAGTTCTTACACATGAACATTCGGATTGTTTCTTTCATCGCTGGCGTAATTTTTTGTATATGCAGCATTTCCTATTTCTCCCCTTTTATATCATTGTGATACAATATAAGTGTATCACATGTAACGGTATTTGGAGGATGAGGTAAAGTATGAAACGTTTTTTTGCAGCATTGTTTACTATACTAGGTGCAATAACTGCCCTTGGGATTTTCTTTACAAATAAAGTGATGTACTTAAAGAAAAAAACAGAGGAAGAAGTACTCGAAAGAGAAACGAAAAAACATTTTCGTATAGAGGATTTTGATGCTCTTCATAAAGAAGAAATTCATATCCCTTCACAATTCGGATACGACCTTCACGGATATTACATTCCTGCTGGTCATTCCAATAAGTTTATGGTTTTTTGCCACGGTGTAACTGTAAATAAAATAAACTCTGTAAAATATGCAAACTTATTCTTAAAAAGGGGATATAATGTCCTCATTTACGATCATCGTCGTCATGGTAAAACTGGCGGAAAAACAACAAGCTATGGATACTATGAAAAGCATGATTTGAAATCCGTAGTTGACTGGCTAAAAAACCGTTTTGGAACCAATATTACACTTGGTATTCATGGTGAATCTATGGGAGCCGCAACAATTCTTCAATACGCAGGACTTGTAGAAGATGGCGCTGATTTCTATATTGCAGATTGTCCTTTCTCTGATTTTCACGGACAATTACAGCACCGTTTAAAGGTTGAATTCCATTTACCAAAATGGCCTTTATTACCTTTAGCAAACGCATTTTTAAAAGTTCGTGACGGTTATACAATTCGTGAAGTTTCACCAATCGACTGTATAAAAAACATTAACAATCCCGTTCTCTTTATTCATAGTAAAGATGACGACTATATTTTAGCTGATATGACAAAAGCGTTATATGAAGCGAAAGAAAATAATAAGCAACTTTATATTGCAGAACACGGTGCACACGCTTGCTCTTATAACGAAAATAAAGAAGAGTACGAAGCAGCCATCGATCAATTTTTAAACACATATGTGAAAGAAACAAAAAACAGGCTTGCATAAGCCTGTTTTTTTATTGCGCTAAAACGTCTGTAACTTGTTCCATATTTTCAGAAATCCATTGCATTGCATCATCTAACGTTGGAAATTCTGTCGTTTGAAATGTTACTTCATCTTGAAGTAACCAAACATCCTTTACCTCTTGCCCTACACCTGCAATGGACCAATGTAACAAACTATATGGATGATTATCATTCAAAAATGATGCCCACGTGCGCTCATTTGCAATGTTTCGTAATGTATGTAATTGTTTATCCATCTCTCGTCACCTTACTCTAGTCAGTTATGAAAACTATTATAACACTCTCTTCTTTCTCAAACAAAGTGCTCTTTTTTCCCCGCTATTTGTGGGCAGTAAAACTCCCACCTCAAAATTCGGCTGAAACAAAGAAGTTAGGCGGGAGATTAACTGCCCCTAAAAGCCCGATTGGTTCAAATAATAATTAGTGGGGGATGCCTCCCCCACTAATTAAAGTTTCACTTTATATTGCCAAGCACTTCCCTTGATTATATGATGAAATTAAGCGTTTGGGAAGGAGGGATAACGTTGGCAAAAGTACAAATTAAAGTAAATGATAATGGCTCTTTTCGCGTTACAGGGGACGTGGAATTAGTCGACTCACAAGGGAATGTATTCCCAGCAAAACCGGCATTTTCTTTATGCCGTTGTGGTTTATCAAAAAATATGCCTTATTGCGACGCTTCGCATAAAGGTAAATTCGAGTCTGTTGTTAGAGCACCAGAGGCAGAATAATTTTACATGTGACATGCACATTTTTTTGTGCATGTTTTTTCTTTTTAGCAACTCCGTTATATCCCTTCTCCTTACAACATTTCTAATACTTTTATTTCCATTCCAGCCTGCATATATTTTCACACAATTCTTCACATTCGAATATTTTTTACTAGCCTTTTATTTTTTTTGTGCTATAATTTGAGCAAACAGCATCCTTCGGGGTCGGGTGAAATTCCCAACCGGCGGTGATGAAGTGAAAACTTCTAAGTCCGTGACCCGTTTTCAACTCGAAAACGGTGGATCTAGTGAAACTCTAGGGCCGACAGTATAGTCTGGATGGGAGAAGGATATGTTTCTAGTTTTTTATATAGTGAATACACTTTTATTTCAGTATGCATATTTTTAAAGATTCATTTTGATTCTTTATATATGTTTAATTTTCTATACTTATTTTTTATACTGAAATAAAAAGAGACAACTAGCGTTTAAAAATTCGATATTTTGCTAGGTTTTTTCCTTATGCAGAAATATCAATTATCGTTAGGTTTCTTTCCTATGCTTTCGTATTCAAACTATATTTCTAGAAATCACGTCTCCCAAACCCCAAGGATATTAAATCCTTGGGGTTTTTTGATTTTTTTAGGAGAGGTGAAGAAAATGACAGATCAAGAATATATGAGGATTGCCCTGCAGTTAGCAGAAGGAACATCAGGACAAACAAGTCCAAATCCTATGGTTGGTGCTGTTGTTGTAAAAGATGGAAACATCGTTGGTATGGGGGCTCATTTACGGGCTGGTGAAGAACACGCAGAAGTTCATGCCCTTCAAATGGCTGGTCAGAACGCCAAAGACGCTACCGTTTATGTAACACTGGAACCGTGTAGCCACTTTGGAAAAACACCACCTTGTTGTGAATTGCTCATCGAAAAAGGAGTTAAGCGTGTTGTAATTGCTACTCTCGATTGTAATCCGCTCGTTTCTGGTAACGGAAAAAGAAGATTAGAGGAAGCTAGAATTGAAGTAACTACCGGTGTTCTTGAAGCAGAAGCAGTTTTATTAAATCGCTACTTTTTTCACTACATGAAAACGAAACGCCCTTTTGTAACAATCAAAACAGCGATGAGCTTAGATGGAAAAACAGCAACTGTAACTGGTGAAAGTAAGTGGATTACAGGTGAAGAAGCACGTGCTGATGTTCACCAATATCGCCATATACATGATGCAATTCTTGTTGGAGTGAATACAGTTATAGCTGATAATCCTCATTTAACAACAAGAATTCCAAATGGTGGGAAACATCCTATTCGCGTTGTTTTAGATACCCATTTACGAACACCACCATCTTCTCATGTTATAACAGATGGTTTAGCACCGACATGGATTATTGTCGGTAAGGATGTAAAGAAAGAGAAGATATCTTCTTATGAATCTAAAAATATAGCTATATTCCAAATGGAAACGAAGCATATAGAAATTGAGGACCTTCTTTCCTTTCTTGGAGAAAAACAAATTCTTTCTCTATTCGTTGAAGGTGGCCAATCGATTCATGCAAGTTTCTTAAAAACAAACAATTTTAATGAAATTGTAACCTATATAAGCCCGAAATTAATTGGTGGGAAAGATGCTCCTACTTTATTTGGAGGAAATGGTTTTTCAAAATTACAAGATGCGCTTTCCTTGAAAATTCAAGAGATGAAACAAATTGGTGATGATATAAAAATTGTTGCGAATGCCCGAAACGAGGTGACGGAATGTTTACAGGAATTGTAGACGAATTAGGAACGATAGCAAACATGCAACAAAGCGGAGAAGCGATGAAATTAACGATTCATGCAAAGAAAATTTTATCAGATGTTCACTTAGGTGATAGTATCGCGGTGAACGGTATTTGCTTAACTGTAACAAGCTTTACAACTAATTCATTTACAGTTGATGCAATGCCTGAAACGATGCAGTCGACATCACTTCGCATGCTTAAACCGCACTCTAAAGTAAATTTAGAGCGAGCAATGGCTGCAAACGGACGATTCGGTGGACATTTCGTTTCAGGACATATTGATGGCATCGGAACGATTTTAAATAAAAAACAACATTACAATGCCGTCTATTACAAAATAGCAATTTCTTATGAACTGCTGCGCTATTGTTTGCATAAAGGATCCATTGCTGTTGATGGAACGAGTTTAACGATATTTGATATAGACGAATCTTCCATAACGATTTCACTCATCCCGCACACAGTAAGCGAATCTGTCATTGGAGAAAAAAATGCCGGAGATATCGTAAACATTGAGTGTGACATGATTGGTAAATATATCGAACGCTTTATTACTAAACCTACAAAACGAGTAGGTTCAATGACTGAAAGCTTTTTACAAGAAAACGGATTTCTATAAGGGGGAAGCATAATGTTTCATCGTATTGAAGAAGCTCTAGAAGATTTAAAACAAGGTAAAGTCGTTATCGTATGTGATGATGAAAACCGAGAAAATGAAGGCGATTTTATTGCTTTAGCAGAGTACATTACACCAGAAACAATTAATTTTATGATTACACATGGCCGTGGTCTCGTTTGTGTACCGATTACAGCAGGGTACGCAGAACGTCTACAATTAGAACCAATGGTATCTCATAATACAGATTCACATCATACTGCGTTTACAGTGAGCATTGACCATGTTTCTACAACAACAGGGATTAGCGCTCACGAACGTGCAACTACGATACAAGAATTGTTAAACCCCGCATCAAAAGGCGCTGATTTCAATCGACCTGGACATATCTTTCCATTAATTGCGAAAGAAGGCGGTGTCCTGCGTCGTGCAGGTCATACAGAAGCTGCTGTTGATTTAGCGAAGCTATGCGGTGCCGAACCAGCTGGAGTTATTTGCGAGATTATAAATGAGGACGGCACGATGGCACGTGTACCTGATTTAATAGAATGCGCAAAACAATTTGATATAAAAATGATTACAATAGAAGATTTAATTGCTTACCGCCGCCATCATGAAACACTTGTGACGAGAGAGGTGGAAATTACATTACCTACAGATTTCGGTACTTTCCACGCAATTGGCTATTCTAACTCATTAGATACGAAAGAACATATCGCACTTGTAAAAGGTGATATTTCAATAGGTGAACCGGTACTTGTGCGTGTTCATTCTGAATGCTTAACAGGAGATGTATTCGGTTCACATCGCTGCGATTGCGGACCACAACTCCATGCAGCACTTGCTCAAATTGAGCGTGAAGGAAAAGGTGTTCTTCTTTATATGAGACAAGAAGGAAGAGGCATTGGGCTTCTTAATAAGCTTCGTGCTTATAAATTACAAGAAGAAGGATTCGATACTGTAGAAGCAAATGAAAAACTCGGCTTCCCTGCTGATCTTCGTGATTACGGTATCGGAGCACAAATATTAAAAGATTTAGGTTTACAAAGTTTACGATTATTAACGAATAACCCAAGAAAAATTGCTGGCTTACAAGGTTACGATTTAGAAGTAGTCGAGCGTGTACCGTTGCAAATGCCAGCAAAAGAAGAGAATAAATCGTATTTACAAACGAAAGTAAACAAATTAGGACACTTACTAAACTTATAATTAAAGGAGAGATTTATTATGGTATTCGAAGGTCATTTAGTTGGTACAGGATTAAAAGTTGGAGTTGTTGTTGGACGTTTTAACGAATTTATTACAAGTAAGTTACTTGGCGGCGCTTTAGACGGATTAAAGCGTCACGGTGTAGAAGAAAATGATATTGATGTTGCTTGGGTTCCTGGTGCATTTGAAATTCCTTTAATCGCTAAAAAGATGGCTAGTAGCGGAAAGTATGATGCTGTTATTACATTAGGTACTGTAATCCGAGGTGCTACAACTCACTACGATTACGTTTGTAATGAAGTAGCAAAAGGTGTTGCGTCTTTATCACTACAAATGGACATCCCAGTTATTTTCGGCGTATTAACGACAGAAACAATTGAACAAGCGATTGAACGCGCAGGTACGAAAGCTGGTAATAAAGGATATGAATCAGCTGTTGCTGCAATTGAAATGGCTCACTTATCAAAACAATGGGCATAAAAAAAGAGGCTTCGGCCTCTTTTTATTTTTTCACCTTTTTTTGTACATCTTTTATTAATTCATTCATCGTTTTTCCTTCTGTTTTTATATGAAGAGCTTGTGCTGTTCTCCATACATTCTCTCTTTTTTTCGCTTCTTCTATAATAGTAATTTCTTTTCTAACTTCCTTTAAATCTTTTCCTTCCGTTTTCAATCCAAAATGTTCAGCTTTCGTTCGAAAGTGTTGTTCGATTCTTTGTTGCATCTCTTTTTGTTCAGGATTTTCAGCAGCCTTAACTGGATCAGAACTTATTGCTTTTATTAAAATTAAACAAGTCATAATCGCTAATATGTATTTGTACATGTAAAATCCTCCAACCCAATATAAATTACATATTTACTATGTACAACTAGGGCTTGGAAAATTCGTCCACAAAAATTCTTTTTTCCGCTCAAAAACCAATAATATCAAGCGTTCACAACTATTTATTACATTTTATTTACAAAAAAAGCAAACCCTTTTACAAGTTTGCTTTTTCATCTATCTTATAATGCACACTCTTCAATCTCAAATCCTAAATCTGCAATCATACCCCAGTCTGCAGTCGGCTCTTGTCCAGCTGTCGTTAAGTAGTCCCCGACAAAAATAGAATTTGCTGCAAATAAACCGATTGGCTGTACAGAACGTAAATTGATTTCACGTCCTCCTGAAATACGAATTTCTTTTGTCGGGTTTACAAAACGCATCATTGCCAGTACTTTTAAACATTCTACTGGCGTTAACTCTTTTTGTCCTTCAAGAGGTGTTCCCTTTACAGCAACAAGGAAATTACAAGGGATAGAATCTGCATCTATACGTTGTAATTCAAATGCAATTTCAGCACGCTCTTCAATTGTTTCTCCCATGCCAAAAATCGCTCCAGAGCATGGAGAAATGCCCGCTTGTTTCGCTTTTTGAACTGTATCAACACGATCATCATACGTATGAGTTGAACAAATACTATCGTAATTATTTTCATGTGTATTTAAGTTGTGGTTATAACGATGCACGCCCGCTTCCGCTAAACGTCCTGCTTGATCTTCATTTAAGAAACCTAAACAACAACAAATCTTCAAGTCTGTCGTTTCACGAATTTCCTTAACTGCTCCAATTACGTGATTTACCTCTTTATCCGTCGGACGACGACCAGACGCTACAATACAATATGTACCTGCTTTACGGCGTATTGCTTCATGTGCCCCTTCTACAATCTTCTCCTGCGTTAACCATGCATATTTATCAATTGGTGCTTCTGAAATAATAGACTGTGAGCAATATCCACAATCTTCAGGACATAATCCAGATTTCGTATTAATAATCATATTCAATTTTACTTTCTTACCAAAGTGATGATGGCGAATAATGTAAGCTGCATTCATAATTTCTAAAACTTCTGTATCATCAGCTTCTAATATCGCTATTGCATCTTCTTTCGTAATCATTTTCTCTTCCACTACGTCGTATGCAAGTTTTTTCCAATCCCTTTTTGTTTGTACTTGTTTCATTTCATCTCTTCCCCTCTTTTGTTATATGCATAAATAAAGCATGATACGTTGCCATTATCCCTTCATTTCCCGTGAAGTCTCTTTCGTATATGCGCAGCATCGCACGAAAGAGTGAGGGACTTTGACAATATGATCCTTCATTGCTATTAGTCGCTCCTACTTTTCGAATAGAATGTAGAAATTCCTTAACTTCTGTAAAACTCTCTATGTAACATGTTTCAGAAACATGCACATCCCCTGTTTCTATCTTGCATATATGAAGCAACTGATCTTTCGAATAAAAACGTTGACCAATCGATGTTTCATTTTTTATATTTCTTTCTTCTTTCGCACGTTGGAACGAAGCATGCAATTCTTGAAATGTTTCATGTCCAAACGTTGAAAAGAGTAATATCCCATCTATAGACAAATGTTGAAATAAATTTCTTAACACTTGTTGTAAATTATTTAACCATTGAAATGTAGCATTTGAAATAATGACATCATATGATTCTTCTAATCGTAATCGCTCAATATCTTCACAGTGAAACGTTACATTTTTTACATTTTGTCTAGTTTGCGCAATTGCAATCATACTTTCAGCAAAATCAACTGCTGTAATATGTGCTTTCGGAAATAACTTTGATAATTGCTCTGTTACATACCCCGTCCCGCACCCCAGTTCTAAAATACGTATTGATGCCGTTTCACTATATCGTTCCTTTAAGATTGAAAGTAATGAATGTGCCATCTTTTTTTGTACATTTGCATATCGATCGTAAGATACGGCTGCCCCATTAAACCGTTTTTGTAGTAACGTTTTGTTGATCATGTCGTATCCCCTCTATAAATTGAATTATCTCATTTGCGCAATATTCAAAATTCGTCACACATAACGCATGCCCTGCATCACTTACTACTTTCAGCTCGCTGCTGCTATTCTCCGTCATACTACGTGCCGCAGACAATGGGCATATTACATCCTGTTCTCCGTGAATAAGTAGTATAGGTACTTTAATTTCTTTTAGTTCTTCTCTCATATCTGTTTCTATTAAATAATCCAAACCTAGTTGTAAAGACTGAATAGAATCACCTTTAAAACGGTTTACAATGTCTTCAAAGTTTTTATTCTCTTTTAGCTCATCTTTCGTAAACATATTTTCATAAAACCGCTTGAGCGTATCTTCTTTCCTTCTCGCCAAATTCCTTTTCAGCCGTTCTACATGCAAAGCATTCCATCCGTTACTGTAGTCGCTCGTATTTGTAAATTTAGCAGTACCACCAATTAATACGATG
This sequence comes from Bacillus sp. GC_Bacil_1, assembly GCF_026540675.1. Taxonomy (NCBI): domain Bacteria; kingdom Bacillati; phylum Bacillota; class Bacilli; order Caryophanales; family Bacillaceae; genus Bacillus; species Bacillus sp. GC_Bacil_1. The sequence goes on along the minus strand of NZ_JALNUG010000009.1, from coordinate 145,829 downwards.
CCTTTTGCCTGAATCTTTTTATAAGCTTCAACTGCTGCTAACGCTCCTAGTGACCATCCAACTAAAATTACGTTGTCATTATGCGCTACATCTACAATTCGTTCCGCAAATTCACTTCGTTCTTTCACATTACGCCAATCTATGCTTTGAACAGGGTATCCTTTAAAATACGGAAATACTAAATCCCAAATATTCTCTTCCATTCCCCATCCTGGGATAAAAATAATCTTTAGCTCGTTCATACGAAAATCTCCTCTTCTTTCGCAATGTGAATAATTCGGTCAATAGCCCATTTTAAATCATCTATTGTATGTTGCGATGTAACTGCAAAGCGAATTCGAGAGCTATGAACCGGCACAGTTGGCGGACGAATTGCAATAGCCGCAATCCCTGCCTCTTGCAACCTTTTACTAAATCGTAAAGCATGTTCATTTGAACCGACTACAATCGGTACAATATGAGTTGAACTATTCCCAATATCAAAACCAGCATCCCTTAATTTAGTTCTGAAGTATTCTCCGTTTGCTATAAGGTTCTCTCTTCTTTCATTATCTTCTTTTACAATTTCAATTGCTTTTTGCACTGCTCCTAACGTACTTGGTGGTAAAGCTGTAGTAAAAATAAAGCTTCTCATCATATTTTGTAAATACTCTATATAAATTTCATCACCTGTCAAATACGCACCATAACACCCTAAAGCCTTGCTAAACGTCCCCATATGTATATCAATTTTTTGAGCAAGATTTTTTTCTATATGAGATAACCCAGCTCCGCCGATTCCATATATTCCACTCGCATGTGCTTCATCGACTATAATGATTGCCCCGTATTTCTCTTTCAGCTGTACTAAATCTCTCAAATAAGCAGTATCACCATCCATACTAAAAATGGTATCAGTTACGATTAATTTCCGCTTTTCAGGTGACGCTGTTTTCAACAGCTTCTCTAAATGATCCAAATCATTATGACGATACCTTTTATGCTCTGCCCCGCTTAATATGATTCCATCAACAATACTTGCGTGATTTAACTTATCACTAAAAACAATATCGTGCCGAGAGGCTAAAGAAGATATGGCACCTATATTTGCCGTATACCCACTATTTACAATTAAAGCTCTTTCAGTACCTTTCCAGTCACATATGCTTCTCTCAACCTCTTCATATAATGGATGATTTCCTACAACGAGACGAGAGGCAGTCGCTCCAGTTCCACATCTTTTTGTACAGGCAATAGCAGCTTCTTTTAACCTTTCATCTCCAGCTAACCCTAAATAATTATTTGACGCTAAATTTAACATCCTTTTTTTATCTCGAATAAGCCAAGTCTCTTCTGCCTTCTCTGTTACATATAAATTTCGATACTGCCCTTGCTCATGTAATTGTTGTAATTTAGATTGAAGATGCGCCCGCCACGTTTGATTCATTTTGGATAAACTCCTCTAATTTTGAAATCATAATATGTTCTTTTGCAGATTCCAATACTTCTTCTTTCGTAAACTCACCTTCAAAGAATGGTAATAATCCTAAAACTGGTACCCCGCTCAGCTCTTCAATCATCTCTTTATTTTCTTGCACTCTTTCCATTTCACATTCTTTGCAACCTGATAAAATGACACCCGCTACGGTTAAGCCATGCGCCTTTGCGTAAGCAATCGTTAACACTGTATGATTTACTGTTCCTAATGTAGGACGAGCTACTACAATAAGAGGCAACTGTAATTCTTTTGCAAAATCAATTACTAAAGCATCTTCTGTATATGGGACAGCAAGCCCACCTGCTCCTTCTACAAATAAGCTATTAAACTCTTTTAATAGTTCATTATAGCAATCAGTAATTTCTTTTAACTTTACTACTCTTCCAGCTCTTTTCATGGCAAGTCTCGGAGCAAGTGGTTCTTCAATAGAATAAGGGCAAATTTCATTTTCTTGTGTCGGTACACCTGATAGTACTTTTAACCTTGCCGCATCTCCCTCAGGGTTTGATGCAACATGCCCACTTTGTAACGGTTTATATACCCCTACGTTATATCCTAATTCTCTAAATACACCTGCTATAGCACCTGCAACTACTGTTTTTCCAACTTCAGTATCAGTTGCTGTTATGAAAAAACCTCTCATTATTCTCCCTCCGTAACATCTGAGATTGCCTTATATAAAATGCGTAACATATCATCAATCTCTTCAAAAGTAGAAGCAAGTGGTGGCATAAATACAATCGTGTTACCTAGCGGTCGTAAAATCATACCCAGCTCTCTTGAGCGTTTACATACTTGAACACCGACTCTTTCTGTCCAGTCAAACGCTTCTTTCGTTTCCTTATTCTTCACAAGCTCAATACCAACCATTAATCCGCACTGACGAATATCACCTACATGTTTATACGCAAAGAGCTTTTCTAATTGCGCTGTCACATAATCCGTTTTACGTGTCACGTCTTCTATTAAATTTGTTTTTTCATATAGTTCTAGATTCGCGATTGCTACGGCACACCCTAACGGATTACCTGTGTAGCTATGTCCATGGAAAAATGTTTTTTGTTCTTCATATTCTCCTAAGAAGGCATTATATATTTCATCTGTTGTTACCGTAACTGCAATTGGTAAATATCCACCTGTTAAACCTTTCCCAGCAGTTAAAATGTCTGGCGTCACATTTTCATGTTCACAAGCAAACATTTTCCCTGTACGCCCAAATCCAGTCGCTACCTCATCTGTAATAAATAATACATTGTACTTAGTACATAAATCGCGCAGTCCTTTTAAATATCCTTTTGGCATTGTAATCATCCCGCCAGCACCTTGCATTAATGGCTCTACAATGATGGCAGCTACTTCTTCATGCTTTTCTTTCAACAATTCTTCCATTTCTTCTAAATGGCTTTTTACAATTTCCTCCTTATTATTTCCGTAAGGAGAACGATATGTATATGGATACGGCATTTTAATCGCATCAAATAAGAGCGAACTATACACTTGGTGAAACAAGTCTATTGCTCCTACCGAAACAGCTCCAATTGTATCACCGTGATATGCTTCTTTTAATGTAACGAATCTTTGTTTCTTTCGTTTCCCTTTATGCTGCCAATATTGGAAAGCCATCTTAATTGCAATTTCAACAGCGGTAGAACCTGAATCAGAATAGAATACCTTCTTCAATCCATCTGGTACAACCTCAATAATTTTTTCTGCTAATAAAATAGATGGAACGTTAGCAAGTCCTAACATAGTAGAATGAGCAATTTTATTTAATTGCTCACGAATTGCTTCATCTAATTCCGGTACTTGATGTCCGTGAACATTTAACCATATAGATGAAACACCATCCCAATATTCATTACCATTTACATCGTATAGCTTTCTTCCCTCTCCACGTTCAATAATGACAGGATCTTCTTCTAAATAATCTTTCATTTGTGTAAATGGGTGCCATACGTAAGCTTTATTTTTCTCCGCTAATTCTTCATATGTATAAGATGATTTTTCAATCGTTCTACTATTTATTGTCACAATTGTCACCCCTAATGTTAACTTGTTTATAAATATAGTTAACATTAAATCCGAATGACTGTCAATTATTTTAAAATCAAATAGTTCTTAAAAAAGAACAACTTATCATACGATAAGTTGTTCTACTTTCCATGCTGTATCTTTCCAATTTCTAAAATAATTTCTTCATCTTTTTTTCCCTCTGTATCAATTCCAAGTTGCTTAGCGTGCTCAATTAATAAATCATGACGCTTCTCAAACCTAGCGGTATTCACTTCTTTCGTAACCTCTTCTTTTGTTTTCCCCTCAGTAGAAACTCCTAGTTTTTCTGCTGCTTTTTCCATTGATTTCTTCTCTTCTATTTCTTTTACTTTCTTCACTTCTGACTGTTGTATTTGCTTTTGTTTCAACTGCTCTGATTCAGCCGCAAAAGCTGTGTAAATTCCAGCACTTCCTCCAATAACTAATAAAGTGGTAAAAAGAATTATTTTTTTCTTCACTCTTTCCTCCCCCTTTCAAATTCATTATAACGTACATTTTTACAGCGTTAAAAACAATTCTCCTTTATTTCCCTAAAAAAATAGTTAATATTTTTATTGACATGTAAGATGAAAATATGATAAAAATTTAACTAACATCATATGAATCGGCGTTGATAGGATTTAGTAGTATTTCGATTTCTGATTTCAGAGAGCTGGTGGTCGGTGCGAACCAGTACAGAGCGAATTATGAATTACCCCCTGGAGCTTCTTTTACGAAACGTGAGGAGTAGTGAAAGACGGTTATAGACCGTTATGTCTAAAGAGTGGTGAAACGACACTGTTTCACAATTTAGGGTGGTACCGCGAATTTTTCGTCCCTGCATATATTGCAGGGGCGTTTTTTATTTTATAAGCGCATATCATATGACCCTTTATTTTGTGACGCATTCATTTCACAAGCTAGGGTGGTACCGCGATTTCTTCGTCCCTGCATAATTATATGCAGGGACGTTTTTTTATCCAATCATTTCCGTATCATATAGAAGGACTAACAATTACCGGTAATTTGTCACAAAATTCTAAATTTTAGAAGGAAATATACAATATTGGCGAATTTTATATAAAAAAGAGCTATTTTACATTACTTAGGAGGGGAAAACAATGGTTTCAAAAATTGAGTCTGTTCTTTTAACAATTTTTATCTTTTTCTGTATTGGTTTTAGTGTTATTCAATTAGAAGTTTCACCACACATCCCAATTTTATTTGGTATCGTTCTTTTATTAGCATTTGGATTCCTGAAGAGAATCTCTTGGTCTACTATGGAGAAAGGGATGATTAGTAGTATTTCAGCTGGTATTCCATCTATATTTATTTTCTTACTTGTAGGCGTATTAATTAGCGTTTGGATCGCAGCTGGAACTATTCCGACTTTAATGGTATACGGCTTCCAGCTTGTATCTCCAAAAATTTTCGTTCCAACTGTTTTTGTTGTTTGTGCAATTGTTGGAACGAGTATCGGTAGTGCTTTTACAACTGCTGCAACTGTAGGACTTGCTTTTATGGGAATGGGTACTGCCCTTGGATACGATCCAGCTCTTATTGCTGGTGCAATTATTTCTGGTGCATTCTTCGGAGATAAAATGTCTCCTTTATCTGATACAACAAACTTAGCGCCTGCTGTAACAGGTGTAGATTTATTTGAACATATTCGTAACATGCTTTGGACAACAGTGCCAGCTTTCATTATTGCATTTATCGCATTTTTCATTTTAGGAAGCGGATCTGGTGGAAACGTTGATTTCTCAGCATTTATTAATACACTAGAAAAAAATGCAACGATTTCTATCGTTACACTTATTCCTATTTTATTACTGTTCCTATTCGCATTTAAAAAGGTACCCGCAGTTCCAACATTACTTGCAGGAATTGTGGTAGGAATTATTATTCTCTTTATTTTTAAACCTAGCACTTCTTTAGCTGATTTAATGAAAATTATGCAAGACGGTTACGTTTCTAAAACTGGTATCAAAGATATTGATAGCTTATTATCTCGCGGTGGCCTGCAAAGTATGATGATGTCAATTGCTCTTATTTTCCTAGCTCTTTGTATGGGAGGATTATTACAAGGAATGGGCATTATAGCGCAGCTGATGAATATTATCTCTAGCTTCGTAAAAACTAGTACACGCTTAATTATTTCTACTGCTTCAACTGCAATTGGTGTAAACTTCTTACTTGGTGAGCAGTACTTATCCATCGTTTTAACAGGACAAGCATTCGCTAATAAATACGATGAAGTCGGTTTAGAACGTCGTAATTTATCACGAGTATTAGAAGATGCTGGTACAGTAATTAATCCACTCGTACCATGGGGTGTCAGTGGCGTATTCTTAACAAACGTTCTTAGCGTTCCAACATTCGATTACTTGCCATACGCAATCTTCTGTTTAGCGTGTCCAGTCGTAACCATTATCGTCGGCTTTACTGGATTCGGCCTTTCATGGAAAAAAGAAAAAGCAGTACCAGTTTCATAATATAACAAAAAGGATTACCAAATCGGTAATCCTTTTTATATTTCTCGACTATCTATTCGCTTTCTTTCTTCTAAATAACATAAGTAATCCCGCTCCAACAAACGCAAGACCAGCTCCAATTGTAGAAGCAATACTTGCACCTGTTTTCGGTAAATCACGTTCATCTTTTTCAGCTTCTTTATTTTCACTTACAGTTGTTGTTGTTTCTTTTGTATTTTGATCATCTGTTGTAGTTTGTCCAGATCCGGTATTATTTCCATCTTGCTTTGGTTCATTACCATTATTACCTTCTTCTGTTGGTGGTGTTGGGTTTTCTCCATTACCTGTTGGCGGTGTCGTCGGATTTTCTCCACCACCTGTTGGCGGTGTCGTTGGATTTCCTTCACCAGTTTCTTTATCATCATTCTTCTTCGTTATATCAATTGCATATTTCGCAAATTCATTTTCAGATGGTCCAACATATGAAATCTTTCCATCTTTCTTTATATACTTTTGTGCATTTGGTGAAGAATCAAATGTTGTATTTAATTTATCTGCAACAATCGGTTTAAATGTCCAATTTTGATCAGCTGCTGGATCAATATCTTTTATTTTTTGCATATACTTCACAATGATTTGACGTGTTTCATCTTGTGATTGGTATACAACTTCCCCTTTACTTACACCTGGGAACGTTTGGCTACTTCCACGATAGTTATTTGTAGCGACGATAAACTCTTGCTTGTCAGCTACTAGCTTACCTTCATATGTCATATTTACAATACGATTAGCATTTGCATTTACAACTTTTCCATCTTTATCGTATTTCGCCGGTTGTGTTACATCAATTTCGTATTTTAAGCCATCTAAAATATCGAAGTTATATGTAGGATAGCCTATATTTACTAACGGCTGTTCTTCTGTTTTCTTTGGATCAATTTGATTAAACTGACCTGCAGACATTTCAAGCCATTCTTTCACTTGTGCCCCATTTACTTTTACAGCATATAACGTATTTGGATACACGTATAAATCTGCAACGTTTTTAATTGCTAACGTTCCAGCTGGAATATCAGTATAATATGTCGCACCGTTTCGGCCACCTGCTTTAAATGGTGCTCCTGCAGATAAAACTGGAATATCTTTAATCTTTTCGTATTCTGGTTTTTTAAGTTCTTGTTCTACATACCATTTTTGCGCATTTGTCACAATTTGTACGGAAGGATCATCTTGTACTAATGAAAAATAACTATTAATTGGTGCTTTCGTTTCACCTACAGGTGTATTTACATATTCGATTGTCTTTTCATGTTCATCTTTAATTTCATTAACTAATTTTTGATCCGACTGTACTAACGGATTACCTTTACTATCAGCAATCTTACGAAGTGCTGGCTTAGGTTGATCCTTTTTTTGTACTTCCCATTTTCCGTTTACCTTTTTCAATTGCATATCAATAATACCTAAGTTACTGCCAAAAACGCCAGGCATTACAACTGGAACACCATTAAATATATCCTGCACTTCAGTATGTGAATGTCCCATTAATACTGCATCTACGTCAGGAACCTCTGTTAAATAATACGACGCGTTTTCCATACCAACGTTGTATCCACTTTTATCAACACCGGAATGAGCTAGTGCAACGATAACATCTGCACCTTCTGCTTTCATTTTTGGTACCATTTTCTTCGCTGTTTCAACTATATCTTTCGCTTTAACTTGTCCTTCTAAATTCGCTTTATCCCAATTCATAATTTGTGGTGGAACAAATCCCATTACACCAATTTTCACTATTTGTTTTTGGCCTGCTTCATCCACTACTTCTTTCTCTAAAATATGATATGGTCTATCAAAGTAATGCTCGTCATTCTCATCATTACCATCATGGTCATCTCTGTAGACATTCGAGTTAATAACCGGAATTTTTGTTTTACTAGTCACTTCCTTTAAATAATCTAAACCATAGTTAAATTCATGATTCCCAAGAGAGATGACGTCATACTTCATTAAATTCATTACACGATATAATGGATGGACATAGTTAGGATCAACAGGATTCTTCGGATCTTTTATTTTATTCGCTACGTAATCCCCAAGCGGTGTCCCTTGTAATGCATCCCCATCATCAAATAGGACAGAGTTTTTCACTTCTTCACGTGCTTTATTAACGAGTGTTGCAGTTTGCACGAGGCCTACTTTATTATCTGTTTTCGTTTGATAATAATCGTAATTCATTAAGTTAACGTGAATATCCGATGTTTCTAGAATTCGTAACTTAACTGTACTCTCCCCAGTGTTCTCATCTGCATGAGCTGTTGTTGGCATTACTTGCGGTGCTATAACACCAATCGCAAGAGTTGCTCCAGCTAGCATTTTTTTTGACTTTTTCACAAAAAATCCCCCTTATACAATTACCAGAAATAATGAAATGAATCCCTATCTGTCTCTAACCACATACCTTTTTTCTTCTATTAGAGACACAATTTTCATTTCACCCTGCGCTAACGAGTAGTCCCCTTAAACGCTCGATTGATGAAGACTAACAATTAATAGGAAATAAAGCTCCCACTAATTAAAATTTCACCTTATCTGACATTATCATATATAAAGTTCTTTCCTATCGTCAATATTTTTTGACAAACTTCAACAAATTTTCTGTAAAGTTATTATAAACTTTTCATAAACATATAATATGCCCTTACATTGCTAATACTGCTGAATATGATACAATTACCAATTACAAGGAGGATGAATTTATGAAAAAAGTCATCTTAACAATTGTTTGTCTCCTCCTTCTGATCATTTCTTATTCTTATTTTGAAAAGAACGACGAGACAAAACAAAATGAACCCGAAGAAAAAACAGAAAAAACATCTACTCCAAGTTGGATTGATAAGCAAACAAACGATTCCTTTTATCATCTCGTACTAGGTGATTCGCTCGCCAAAGGATATGGATCAACACAAGGTGGATTTGCTGAATTAGCCTCTAAACAAATAGAAGCACAAATTCATAAACCAATTACTGTAGAAAACCTTGGGATAAACGGTCTTACAACAGATCGTCTCGCTAAAAAAGTTCAATCAGAAGATGTAAAGCAAAAAATTAGAGCAGCAAATATCATTACAATTAATATTGGGGGAAATAATTTATTTCGCTTAAATCGTGATGTCGGTGTTATAGACGGTATTAAAATGTTAAATAAAGAAAAAGCTCATTTTGAAGCGGATGTAAAAAATATTGTAAAGACAGTCCGAGATCAAAATCCGGATGCTTTACTCATTCTTTCTGAACTCTATAACCCGTTACAACTCGATGACTCCATCGCAAGTTATGCAGATATGTTTTTAGACGGCTGGAATGAATCCGTTTATTCCATTGCAAAAGTGAATCAACCATCTATCGTTTTGCCAATTCGTAAATTAATATCGAATGATAAAAAAGAATTGCTCTTTGACCAAGTACACCCAAATGATAAAGGCTATACGATTATTGCCGATTCATTTACAAAAAAAGTATTGGCCTACAAATATTAAAATTCCCATGAAACAATTCTATTTTTATAACATGTCTTTTTTGTTACAATGATAGTGGAAGGGGGCCTTTATATGGAATCACGCGAGTGGGAACGTATTGTTGATCATCTTCTTTCGCTAGTGCCTCTTTTTTATCGCAAATTTATGCTTCCTGGAGAATTTTCTTCTCAAAGACATATGCCGCCATCACATACACAAGTATTACTGCTTTTGCATGAAAACGGCACATTAGCAGTTTCCGAAATCGGCAAGCGGCTAGCGATTTCACGGCCTAACATGACACCTCTATTAAACAAACTTATTCAAGAAGAACTAATAGAGCGTCATTATAGCGAAAAAGATCGACGGGTCATTTTAATTTCCCTAACAGCTGAAGGGAAATTATTAGTAAATCAGTATCAGCAATTCATTTTAGACAAACTAAAAGAAAATTTCCAAACATTATCTGAGGAAGAGCGCGAAAAGCTCATTCATTCTCTTCAAACCATTCAAAATTTAATTTTGAAAACAAACGTATAAAGCTGCTTCTAAATAGAAGCAGCTTTATGATTCGTAATAGTTACCATAGTACACATTGGAATATGGCCATGTTGTTAAATATGGTTTTTTTTCCTGTGTAGGCTGTTGTTGTGGTAATTGTGGTATTTGTGATAATTGCTGTAATTGTTGTTGCCGATATAATTCGTATTGTCTACTCGTATCATAAACCGGATAATAATTTACATATGGATATACTTGAGGTACGTAATAATAATACATTATCCTCTCCTCCTTTTTCTTAAACATATTCAAAGGAGAAAATGGATGTGACATTGTTTATAATTGTACAAGTGGTTCTCTCACTCGTTTCTTCCTTTTCTTCAAGCGTAACTTACGGTTCTTTTCGTATAAATAATGCACAACGAAATACGAAATGAGACCAAACACAACTCCTAAAATCGTCATTCCAATTAATACATACACTTCACTTTGTAATAAGCTCTTTAATATCGTAAAAATGTGACTTGAAAACAAGTCCGATATCGTAAATGGTTCATGATGAATTTTCTGTACATGGAATGGATAAATCATTTTTCCTAGCGCATACGCAAGCGGAAATAAAAATACTGGGAGAAACGATATTTTCCCAATAATATTGCCAATAACTGCCGCAGGAAAAGATCCCTTTGCTAACCTGACGATTGGATAAAATATTACATATACGAGCGATGCCGTATAAATGACTAACATTTCTAAGCCGAATCCTATAGCAAACCCTAACGATACTTTCTTTGCGCCTTCTGGCGATCGAAGCAACTTATAATATTGAAACTTTAATATTCTCCACATCCGCTGAAAAAACGAATATGTTTTCTTAGTTGTTTTCACCCTCATCATCTCTTTAACTATATTTTTATATGTAGTATGTCCTTACACACTCTGAAAAACAAATTTAGTTTTCTCTTTTATTATAAATGATATCGAAATGGTTAACCAAATATACATCCGACATTTTAATATAAAAAAACCTCCCTTTTAGGAAGGCTCTTCTACATTTCTAAATAAACTCACTAATAACGCTTTTTGAGCATGCAATCGATTACCAGCTTGCTCAAATACGATAGACTGTGGTCCATCTATAATTTCGCCTGTTACTTCTTCTTCACGATGGGCAGGTAAACAGTGTAAGAAACGATATGTTTGTTTCGCATGCTTAACAAGTTCGTTATTGATTTGGTAAGGTTGAAATAAAGAATATTTCTCTTCTTCGCCCTCTTGCCCCATGCTCATCCAAACGTCAGTATAAATGAAATCTGCTTCATTCACCGCTAATTCAGGATCATGCAAAACTTCAATTTCAGCTCCTGTTTCCTTGGCAATCGCTAAAGCTTTTTTTACAATCTCCTCATTCGGTTCATACCCTATAGGCGTTGCAACAGTCATATGCATTCCAACTTTTGCACTAGCTAACAACAATGAATGACATACATTATTTCCGTCACCTACGTAAGCTAATTTTATTCCTTTAAATGTATTTGTTTCTTCATATATCGTCATGAGGTCTGCCAATGCTTGACAAGGATGATGGTCATCCGTTAATCCATTAATAACAGGAATACTCGATTCTTTTGCAAGCTCTTCTACATCCGCGTGTGAGAATGTACGTATCATGATCCCGTCAATATACTGCGATAATACTTTCGCAGTATCTGAAACGGTTTCTCCTCTTCCCATTTGCATCTCTTTCCCACTTAAAAACATACCATGTCCCCCGAGTTGTACCATTCCCGCTTCAAAAGATACACGAGTACGAGTTGAATGCTTATCAAAAATAAGCCCTAATATTTTGCCTTGTAATAAAGGCTCTTGCTTATTCTTTTTTAAATATATAGCGAACTCAATTAAAGAAATAACTTCTTCTTTCGTTAATTCTTCTAGTGTTAAAAGATCTTTCGTATTTAATTTCGGTACTTGTAAAGTTGACATGAAACTTCCCCCTTATATGATTGATACGTTTTTTGTACAAACTACTTTTTTTATTATATATACTGCCTGTTCTAACTCTTCATTCGTGACAATGAGTGGCGGTAATAGTCTTATAACATTAGGGCCTGCTTGTAATACGAGAAGTCCTTCGTTTTCTAGTTGTTCTATAAAACTTGCAACTTCATGCTTACACTCAATCCCAATCATAAGCCCCTTACCACGTATATTTTGAATACATTCGACATGCTGTAATTCCTCTTGCAACTTCTCTAATACATACTCGCCTTTTTCTTGTACTTCTTTTAAAAACAATGGTCTTTTACTTACTTGCAATACTTCTTTCGCTGCAGCCATCGCGATGTAATTCCCGCCAAAAGTTGAACCGTGTGATCCTGCAGTAAACGACGTTCCGAGCTCTTTCCGGCCAATCATTGCTCCGACAGGAATCCCATTCCCAAGTGCTTTTGCAACGGTAACGATATCAGGCTCTATTCGCACTTGTTCATAAGCGAATAGTGTTCCAGTTCTTCCTATCCCCGTTTGTACTTCGTCTATAATAAATAAGGAACCGAACTTATTACATAATGTTTCAATCTCTTTCAAAAAAGATAGATCAGCAGGTATTACTCCTCCCTCTCCTTGAACTACTTCTACCATTACCGCCGCAACTTCTTCATTCATTACTTCCTCTAATGCTTTAATATCGTTAAAAGGGATATGTAAAAAAGATGGAAGTAATGGACCAAATCCTTCTTTTACCTTATCTTGGCCTGTTGCACTCATCGTTCCAAATGTTCTACCGTGAAAAGACTGCTGGCATGTTACGACGAGAGATTTTCCAGTATGCTTACGTGCTAACTTTAAAGCCGCTTCATTTGCCTCTGCCCCACTATTACAGAAAAACACATAATCTAATGCTCTATTTTCTGTTAATAATGACGCAACTTCTTCTTGTAAGCTGTTTGTAAACAGGTTAGATATATGCCATATATCATCAAGTTGCTCTTGTACACCTTTGAGAACAGTAGGGTGACAATGTCCTAAATTACATACGCCAATTCCTGATGTAAAATCTAAATATTGCTTACCTTTATTATCAATAACTTTCGTTCCAGTTCCCTTTACAAACTCAATAGTTCTTCTACCATACGTTTGAAAAAGATGACTCGTCATGCAATACTCACACCTTTCGTTACCGTCGTTCCAATACACTCTCCCGTAACCTCAGTAAAATCTTTTGTACCATTCACAATACTTATCTTTTGCACTCCCATTTTTAATGATGCTAGTGCCGCCTGTACTTTCGGAATCATCCCACCTGTAATAACACCTGTTTCTATAAAAGTTGCAATTTCAGATTCATCCGTTTCCTTTACCAAATTCCCTTCATGTAATATTCCATCTACATCCGTAATAAAAATAAGCTCTTTTGCCCCTAACGCGGCCGCAATCCCAGCTGCAGCATTGTCCGCATTTATGTTATAAATTTCATTACCATTTATCCCGATTGGAGCAATAACAGGAATATAATTCATATTCATTAGCCCTTTTAATAAGGATGTTTCGACATAACTTACTTCTCCCACATATCCTATCTCCTCGCTGACAGGTTGAACTTGAAGTAAATTGCCGTCACACCCTGAACAACCTACAGCAAGTAAATTATGCTTTTGTAAATTCATTACGAGTTTTTTATTCGTACTTCCGCATAGCACCATTTGAACAACATCCATAACTTCTTTTGGTGTTACGCGTAATCCATCTCTTTTTTCTACGTTGATGTTACAATCTTTTAATTTGGCATCAATTTCTGGCCCACCACCATGGACAATCACTACTTTATACTTCTGCTGTAATTTCTTTATACAATCAAAAAACACATCATTTAATTGATTCAACATACTACCGCCGCATTTCACTACAATATAATCGCTCATCTTCTCTCTCCTTATGTACGATAACAAGCATTTATTTTCACATATTCATAGCTTAAGTCACAGCCCCAAGCTGATCCTGTCTCTTCACCTAAATGTAAGTACACATTAATCACTATTTCATCTTCTTGTAATCTCTCTTTCATTTCTTCTTCAGAAAATATTTGAGGCTCACTATTTTTTAATACCGATATAGATTGAAGAGTAATGTCAATTGTGTTCGGATTAATAACTACTTCACTTTGTCCAATACTGCTAATAATTCGCCCCCAGTTTGGGTCTTCACCATGTATTGCTGTTTTCACAAGACTCGAACCGACTATTTGCTTTGCAATTTTTTTTGCCTCTTCATTCGTTTGAGCTCCTAGCACATTTACTTCTATTAACTTCGTAGCGCCTTCACCATCTTGCGCAATTTTTTTCGCTAAATCTTCACATACCTTCTGTAAAGCACCTACGAAAGTTTCCCAATCTGTATGTTCCATATTTATCGGCCTTGTTTCTGATAATCCACTTGCCATAACGATGACCATATCATTCGTAGAAGTATCTCCATCTACCGTAATTTGATTAAATGTATGATTCGTTATTTGTGATAACGCTGTTTGCAATACGTCATGCTCTATATGAGCATCTGTCGTAATAAAACTAAGCATCGTTGCCATATTCGGATGAATCATCCCTGAACCTTTTGCAACACCCGCAATCGCCACTTTCTTCCCATCAATAATCATTTCATAGCAAGTTTCTTTCGTTATAAGATCCGTCGTTAAAATTGCTTCAGAAAAACAATATGCTTCACTTTCTTCCTTCGTCGGTATAAGAGTTGCAACTCCCTTTCGGATTATATCCATCGGCAGTGGAACACCAATTACACCTGTTGAAGCTACTGCAACGTAATTTTCTTTCATCCCAAAATGTTCCGCCCCTAATGCGCGCATCTCGTATGCGTCTTGTAATCCTTTCATTCCAGTACAAGCATTTGCATTTCCACTATTAACGATAATTGCTTGTAACTTCCCTTCTGCCGTTATACTATCCTTCGTTACTTGCAAAGGAGCTGCTTGTATTTGATTCGTTGTATACACAGCGGCACATGATGCTGGTACATCACAAACGATGGCACCTAAATCCTTTTTCTCCTTTTTTAAACCATTTGCAGTACCAATTGCCGAAAAGCCTTTCGGCGTTACAATTGAACCATTTTCTAATTTTGTAATAGACGCTACTTTAATCATCATGTCCCCCTTATACATAAAGCGGCATATGTTGTAAACCTGTTGTCTCTTCTAGTCCCGCTATTATGTTTGCATTTTGAATCGCTTGCCCAGCCGCGCCTTTCATCATATTGTCTATAACAGAAACGACCGTAACTCTTTCAGCTCTTTCATCGTAAGCTATGCCAATATCACAATAATTTGAGCCTCTCACTTCTTTTGGACTTGGAAATTTCCCTTGCGTACAAATTCGGATGAAAGGCGATTGTTCATACGTTTCTTCATACAATTTTTGAAGTTGCTTTATTTCCATCTTTTGTTTTACTTTTGCATAAAGTGTGATCATGATTCCTCGTGATATCGGTATTAAATGTGTGCTAAATGTAATTGGCTGTGATCCACTATTCCATTCTGTAAGCATTTGCTCAATCTCTGGAACGTGCTGATGCTCATTCACTTTATAAATGTGCAAGTTATCATATAGCTCAGGAAAGTGAGTCATTGTTGTTGGTGTTTTACCTGCTCCTGATACCCCTGATTTCGCATCAATAATAATCGAATCTTCTTCAATCATGCCGCTACGTACTAACGGCGCTATCGCTAGCAATGTGGCTGTAGCAAAACATCCTGGGTTTGCAATTAAATTTGCCTTTTGAATCCCAGTCCTTTTCCATTCACTTAACCCATACACTGCTTTTCTAAGAATTTCTTCTTTCGCTGCTGGCCTTTTATACCACAGTTCATATGACGAAGGATCTATCATACGAAAGTCTCCAGATAGGTCAATTACTTTTAAACCTTCTGCTAATAACTTGGGAGTTAACTCCGCCGATACTCCTGCTGGGGTTGCTAGAAATACGATTTCTGCTTCTTTTCCTATCGTCTCCACATCAATCTCTTGTAACGTATGAAAAAGGACATTTCGAAGATGCGGATATACATTTGTTATACACTCACCAACTTGTGAAAAAGAATGGAGAGATGCTATCGAAAAATATGGATGTTGTTCTAATAAACGAATTAACTCAATGCCCCCATATCCAGTGGCTCCAATAATTGCGACTTTCATAAGTTCCTCCTCATATCGATTCTTTAAATTAAGTATGATTATAATATTGTATATTTATAGAGTCAATTAAATATTTATAAATTTTTAAATCTAAAAAAACTTAATTTTATTAGAAAAACAATATACTCAACCGGATTTTTATACAAAAATAGTGCATAGTAGTTTTTTTATTTCACTTCAAGTACAATAGAACAATACATACGTACATACAGGCGGGGAAAAATATGAACGAAAAATTAATTGAGAAAATGATTATAAAAAGTTTTCAACAATATCAATGCAGTCCAATATCAAAAGAAGATCAGGAAATGCTAGTGAAACATATTCAAACGGTGACTCATTCAAATATTGAAATTGAGGATATTGTTTATGATTATGTAACTGGAAAATAATAAAAAATAGGAGATTTCCATATGGAAATCTCCTATTTTTTACTTAATGATTTACCTGCTACACGTTCAAATAAACCTGGGAATAAAGCATAAAGTTTCGGGCCAATTCCCATCCACTTCGGTAAGTTTACTTCACGTTTTTTCGTGTGCATCGACTTTACGATTTGTTCTGCTACGTATGTTGGTTTTAACATGTAACGTCCCATATTCTTTACATATGTACCAGATTGATCCGCTATTTCAAAAAAGTTTGTATCTATCGGACCTGGATTAATTGCTGTAACATAAATATCTGTATTCGCTAATTCCATGCGTAAACTATTCGTAAATCCTAATACGGCATGTTTCGTTGCTGCATAAGCACTCGATTTCGGAGTTGCAATTTTTCCAGCAAGTGAAGCAATATTAATAATATGTCCTTCATTCTTGTTTACCATATAAGGTAGTACCGCTTTCGTACATGCTACTAATCCAAATACATTTACTTGGAACATATCTTTTACTTCACCCATTGATGCATCTTCAAACGTTTTAAAAATACCAAATCCCGCATTGTTTACTAATATATCAATACGTCCCACTTCTTGTAATACCTTTGAAAAAACAGACTGTACTTCCATCTCTTCACTTACATCTAATACATAATAATAGCAAGGCGTATTATAAGTTTCTTTAATTTTGTCTACTAACGCTTGTAGTTTCTCTTCTGTTCGAGCCATTAATACTGGAGTCGCTCCCTGTGCTGCAACTTGCATTGCAACTTGCTCACCAATCCCACTAGAAGCACCTGTAATGACGATTACTTTATTTTGTAAACGTCCTGTCATTGCTGTCACCTACTTTGCATAATAAATCAATTGTTGCGATGACTCATCAATCATCACTTGTTGATTATATGCTAAATAGTCCAATTGTCCAACCGTTTCTGAAATAGTAAGTGGTAATTGTTCTTTATATAATACCGGAAATAGTTTTACACATACTTCAAATGCTGTCATTGGTTTTTCCTTTAATAACTCAAGTACTTTAAAAGCACGTGTTTCTTGCTTTTGTAATCTCGTTTCAATAAGTTGTTTCACATTTAGAACATCTTCCCCATGCCCTGATAAAATGCGTGAAATATTCATTTCGCTTAAACGCTGTAATGTTTGATTATATTGTAGTAATGGGCGTGCCCGTTCTGTTTGCCCTTCATATGGTGGTTCTAGTATTGGATTCGAAGAAATATGACTAATGAGAGCATCTCCACCAATTAATATTCCATCAGATTCTCTATATAAAGAAATATGAGTAGAAGCATGACCTGGTGTTTCAAGCACTGTAAATCCAGGCAAAGAATTAATACGATCTCCTTCTCTCACAGTATGCGTTAACGATCTATTACAAGAATATTTAAGTGTCCTCGTCGTCAATAACGAATCGTCTTTCAAAAATGCTGCTGGCACACCAAACTGTAAGGCCGTCTCTCTAAAAAATTCATGATACCGCTTTAAAAACTCTGGATTTTGTGTGATCCAAGGCTCATTCCAAGGATGTCCAATAATATTCGTCTTCTCAGAAAATATATTTAAAAGTCCACAATGATCTGCATGATGATGCGTAATGACTACTGTTTCAATATCTTCTATCGTATGTCCTAATGTACCTAATTGACTTTCTAACGCATTTCTTGCCTCTTCTGTATTCGTCCCTGTATCAATTAATGTTAATGTCTCCCCCTCAACTAAAAACACATTCACAGTTTCCACTGCAAATGGTACAGGAATCTCCATTCGGTGAATCGCCGTCATGCTTAGCCCCCCTGTCTCTTTCCGGTTCAAAAATGAATACTTCTTCAGTTTACAACTTCTATATATATTTGTCATTATTTTCAGATAAAAAGAGGTGTTTCCTATAAAAAAACGAATGTATGTACATTTATAAGAATTTCTAACCAAAATTAAAGGAGGAACATCATGTCTATTCAAAACATTTCCTTTCTCGGTGCAGGCTCTATTGCTGAAGCTATTATTGGTGGCTTGTTACATGCAAATGTTGTTAAATGTGAACAAATTACTGTAAGTAATCATTCTAACGAGACAAGATTACAAGAGCTACATAAAAAATACGGTGTCAAAGGTACTCATAATAAAAAAGAATTACTTACTGATGCAAATATTCTTTTTCTAGCAATGAAACCAAAGGATGTTGCAGAGGCGCTTATCCCTTTTAAAGAATACATAAATAATAACGTGCTTATTATTTCATTACTAGCAGGTGTTTCTACTCACTCAATTAGAAAACTACTTCAAAAAGACGTTCCAATTATTCGTGCAATGCCAAATACATCCGCAGCCATTTTAAAATCAGCTACCGCTATCTCCCCTTCGAAACATGCAACAGCGGAACATATTCGCACTGCAACATCTTTATTTGAAACGATTGGTCTCGTCTCTGTTGTAGAGGAAGAAGATATGCATGCTGTCACTGCATTATCCGGAAGTGGACCTGCTTATATTTATTACGTAGTGGAAGCTATGGAAGAAGCTGCAAAAAAAATTGGTTTAAAAGAAGATGTTGCAAAATCACTTATTCTTCAAACGATGATTGGTGCTGCTGAAATGCTAAAAGCAAGCGAAAAACACCCTTCTGTTTTGCGAAAGGAAATTACTTCGCCTGGCGGAACGACCGAGGCAGGCATTGAAGTATTACAAGAACATAAATTTCAACAAGCACTTATTTCTTGTATTACACAGGCAACGGAACGATCACATAATCTTGGAAAAACATTAGAACAACTAACAAAAGAAAAATAAAAAAAGGAGCTCAAGTTTATTTGAGCTCCTTTTTCTATAATTACACTTAGTTATTGTTCTTCCCAAAAATCTCTTCTTGCAGGCGACGACCAGTCGGCGTTGCTGCAAGTCCACCTTCAGCTGTTTCACGAAGTGCTACTGGCATCGTTTGTCCGATTCTAAACATTGCCTCAATTACTTCATCACATGGAATTGTACTCGTTACACCAGCTAATGCTAAATCTGCTGAAATCATCGCATTTGCAGCTCCTGCTGCATTACGTTTTACACAAGGTACTTCTACAAGTCCTGCAACAGGATCACACACTAAACCAAGCATGTTCTTTAATGAAATTGCCATCGCTGTAGCTGCTTGATCTTGTGTTCCACCAGCCATCTCAACTGCAGCTGCAGCCGCCATTCCACTTGCTGAACCAACTTCAGCTTGGCATCCTCCTGCCGCACCAGAAATACAAGCGTTATTCGCAACAACCATACCGAAAGCTCCTGCTGTAAATAAGAATTCAATCATTTCTTCACGTGTAGGCTGCAATTTTTCTCTTAGCGCAAACAGTACACCTGGCACTGTTCCAGCAGACCCTGCTGTTGGTGTTGCACAAATAATTCCCATCGCTGCGTTTACTTCATTTGTTGCAACAGCTTTGCTTACTGCATCCAAAATCGTATCTCCAGATAAGCCTTTTCCACTCTTCATATACGCTTGAACTTTTACAGCATCTCCACCAGTTAAACCAGTTGGTGATTTCACGCCGCGAATACCACGTTCTACTGCTTGTTCCATCACGACTAAGTTCTTTTCCATACCAGCAATTACTTCTTCACGTGAAATACTTCTTGTTTCCATTTCACATTGAATCATAATTTCTGCGATTTTTACATTTTGTTCTTTAGCTTGCGCCACTAGTTCCGCTGCGTTCCGAAACATGGTGTGTCCCCCCTGCAATTAATCCATAATAGTTACTTGACAAATATTTTGTTGCGCTTTTATTTCTTCAATCACTTCATCTGCTAATAATTCATCTGTTTCAATAACCATAAGCGCTCTTCTTCCTTTTTCTTTACGAGAAACACTCATTGTACTAATGTTAATCTCGTTTGTAGCAAGGATTGAAGCTACTGCTGCAATAGCACCAAAGCGATCGTTATTTACAATAAGTAGTGCTGGACTTGTGCCTGATAATTGAAGATCGAATCCGTTTAATTCTACAACTTCAATTTTACCGCCACCAATTGAGCAAGCAACAACTTCAATTTCTTCTTCACCTTTATACAAACGAATTTTCGCTGTATTTGGGTGAGGTGCATTGGCATCTTCTTCAATGAATTCCACTTCAATTCCGCGCTCTTTTGCTATTTCTAGCGCCTCTGGAATACGTAAGTCATCTGTTTCAAATCCTAATATTCCACCGATTAGTGCTACATCCGTACCATGCCCTCGATACGTCTTTGCAAATGATCCATATAACGAAATGCTTACTCTTTCTGGTTCATGACGAAACAGCTGGCGAGCAACTTGCCCCATTCTTGCCGCGCCTGCTGTATGTGAACTTGATGGTCCAATCATAACTGGACCGATAATATCAAATACTGAGCGATACTTCATCATAACTCCCCCTAAACCTCTATGCAAAAATTTATTCTACTATTCTATTAACCTGCTACATCTGTCGCTTTTCCAGTTGTACCACGAATTTGTTCTGCTGTATGAATTGGATAATTTTTAAATAAAAGTAATCCAATATAACCTGAAATAATACCAGTTATAATAATACATAAGAATCTTAGCATTATTTTCATTAAAAAATGATATAAGATAATCCACAATAAAGTCTGGTAGCAATCCAAAGTTTAACACAGAAGCCATTGCAAGGATAGCATAAACAAGCGATATCTTTCCTATTATAATTCTCATGTTACTCTCTCATGGTTTAGTCAACTTCACTTGTTACGATAATAACTAAAAAGCATGTGACTTATCATAAATTATGATCTGCCCTCATTATAGCTTGTTTTTTATAAAACGCTTACTTTTGTTGAATTTTAAAAGTTCTGAATAAAAGTCCATTCCTGCTATTTGTATCACTTGTATGTCATCTGACTTATATAACAGTTTTTCTAAATAATCATTATTTCGTATTTTTATCGTATATATTCAAACCATTCTAATTTTCTGTATCATCCAAGTATAAGTATAAAATAATAACAGTTTTATTTTTAAATTTTTTTAGACATAAAAAAATGGTAACCCACCGTTACCATTTTTTACAAAATTATTATTTTTCTACTGGGAATGATTTCAAATCTGTCGCTATTTCTGTATTAGAAAACAACTCTCTTGCCTCTTTCAATAATTCCTTATATGTATCTCCTTGATAGCGAGAACTAATGTGAGTTAAGATTAATCGCTTCGCATTTGCCTGAAGTGCAATGCTCGCAGCTTGCTTAGATGTGGAATGAAAATAATCATGCGCTTGTTGCTCATCTTCTGCTGCGAAAGTCGCTTCATGGACAAGTACATCTGCATCTTGCGCAAGCTCCCTACTTGCTTCGCAATATCGCGTATCACCTAAGATAGTAATAATTCTTCCTTTTTGAGGTGGGCCGATAAACTCATTTCCATTTAATATCGTGCCATCCTCTAATTCAACTACTTCTCCATCCTTTAAACGTTTAAAGATTGGACCTGGTTTCACACCCATCTCAAGCAACTTATCAACTAAAAGAGCACCTTGTATATCTTTCTCTACAATACGATATCCAAAACATTCTATACCGTGTGACAATCTTTTCGTTTCTACATAAAATTCATTATCTTCAAATACGGTACCTTCTTCTGTTATCTCCACAACTTCAAGTGGATATTTCACATGTGTCGTACTTACCGATAATGCCACTTCAATAAATTGTTTAATTCCTTTCGGTCCATACACCGTTAAAGGCGTAGTTCCTCCTTGAAATGAACGGCTACCTAATAAACCAGGCAATCCAAAAATATGATCGCCATGTAAATGCGTAATAAATATTTTTTCAATGCGGCGCGGACGTACAGATGTATGTAATATTTGATGTTGCGTGGCCTCGCCACAATCAAATAACCAAGTTTGCCCTCGTTCTTCTAACAATTGTAAAGCAATTGCTGAAACGTTCCTTCCTTTTGAAGGAACACCTGCACCAGTTCCTAAAAATACAAATTCCACTTTCTTTCCTCCAGCTCTAAATATACTCTATCTCTCATCTTACGGAATGTTATTTCAAATGGCAAATTGAATTTACATAACCAATCATCTAGACAACTATATAACACGAACGTTATACTTAAAAAATTTAGCAATCGTTCGTGTTTTGTGTTAAAATGATTATACTACATTTTAAGGGAGCGTTTTATTATGAAAGAAGTATTTCGTTTACAAACTGATTTTTCATCTTCATTTGATCGCTGGGTAAGTTCTTTCGTGTCTGATCACCCAGCACAATTAGAATGGACAACTTTAAAGGAATTAATCCATGAATATACAACATCACATACAAATGATACGTTACCAGCATATATTTCTTCAGCTTTAACATATTACGCCCAACGCGTTTCAACTACAAACAGTTCAGAGATTGTTATTTTTGAAAACCCTACAATCTCGTAATCTATAATAAAAAAGCACTGGTTACAGTGCTTTTTTATTTATACTTATTTAGCAAATGATTATATTCCGTCCAAAAGTCTGTATACATACTTTGATCAAACTCATCTAAAATTATCTTTTCACTTGATTTATTGAATAATTCTTTTGCTTGTAGCGCAAAAGAAACAATTTGTTTTCTATATTCATTTTCATTTACTTCTATATGAAGCCCTTCATAGTATATAGCCTTTTGATCAGTAGAAATAACTTTGACAAAATCCTTTAAAACCACATTTTCACCTATATGGTTTATAGTCCAATGAATTAAAATTGGGCATCCTAACATGAGCATAGTGCCACATCCGTGCAAAATAAGCCCCTCTTCATTTTCAATATCACAAATATATTCTTTATCTAAAGTTCGTAACAGAGCTAGAGCTGATTCACTTATTCCCCATTCCTCATCCATACCTGTTTGTGTAATAATCGTTCCATCCACATTTAAATAAATTTCCCCGTGAGAACATAAATCTTCCTGCTCATTAAACAACCACTTTTGATTCTCAATATTTATAATAAAATTTTGTGGTACTATTACAAATTCCCCTTTTATAAAAATATTTATTTTCCACATTATTTATAATTAATATCATGCATTTCATCCCATATATCTATTATAAATCCATTTAATATTTTAAAAACACAGATAAAAAAGATATTGACACTACGATTTTACAGTGCTAACATTCAACATGTAATTGAATATGGTCTCTGTTAGGTGAGGCTCCTGTATAGAGAAACGCTGCTGCCCAAAAATGTCGAGAGACGCCAATGGGTCAACAGGAAAGGTCGGAATGAAGGCCTTTTTTAACGTAGCTGGTTTCAGTACCTATGCTATACAGTGCTAAAACTCAACGAGGGAGAGGTGCATGTATTTTGTCATACACAAAAACTGTTTTTATTTATGTCTACTAGCAGTCTTTGTTGTGGACTCTTTTAACTGCGAATTCAGACCTTTACTCGTTTTGAGTAAAGGTCTTTTTACGTCTATATGCACCTTACTATGAAACAAACATAGCATATTCAGAAACTACTAAATTGTACGGAGGTGAGGAACAGTTGGCAATTGATGATTCGGCCCAGATACCCATACGTTTTACATTCATATTTCATCATGTAGGTAGGAAAGAAACTGTTCCTCACCATTTCAAATAGTTAGGTAACAGATTGTTTCCTCCTTCATGACAGAGGAGGAACTACCGATGTTTAATTTACAAAGACAAGAAACAAAGCATGCTTATGAGCAAGATAGCATGAAAACAAATAACGAATTATTAGTGGAGGTTGCAACACAAGATATAAGCTCTGCGTTAAAACTTTTAGAAACATCTCAAGATGGATTATCTAAACAAGAATCGTCTCGTAGACTTTCTTTATATGGCCCGAACGAAATAGCTCATAATAAAATGGCACCGTGGTACATTCAGCTTCTGTTAGCATTTAAAAATCCATTTATTTTCGTTTTATTAGCTCTTGGAGCACTCTCCTTTTTCACGGATGATATGCAAGGAACAATTGTCGTATCTGTAATGGTCCTACTTAGTGCAACGATTCGGTTTTCCCAAGAATTTCGTTCTCAAAAAGCTGCCGATAAATTAAAAGCTATGGTTCGAACAACTGCGAGCGTATTTAGAATAAATGGATTTGTACATGAAATAAAAAATGTAACGAATTTAAATCGAAATTACACAACAGAAATTCCAATTGAGGAACTTGTACCTGGCGATATTATTTCCCTTTCAGCAGGTGATATCGTTCCAGCCGATGTGCGTATTGTATCCGCTAAAGATTTATTTGTTAATCAATCTTCTTTAACAGGGGAAGCACTTCCTGTAGAAAAATACGAAAACTGCTACCATACAGAAAATAAGCATATCTTACCGAAAAACATGAAAAAAAATTACAATCCACTCGATATGGAAAACCTTTGCTTCATGGGAACAAATATTGTAAGTGGTAGCGCAAAAGCTGTTGTCATCTCAACAAGTACTGATACGTATTTCGGCTCTTTAGCAAATAAGGTAATCGGAAAGCGGGTAGAAACAAGCTTTGATAAAGGTGTAAACAAAGTAAGCTGGCTCTTAATTACATTCATGCTTATTATGGCGCCTATCGTCCTTCTCATTAACGGATTCACAAAGGGAGATTGGCAAGAAGCTTTCTTCTTCGCTATTGCCGTTGCTGTTGGTCTTACACCTGAAATGTTACCAATGATTGTAACTACTAATTTAGCTAAAGGTGCCGTTAACATGTCTAAACAAAAAGTAATTGTAAAACAGCTAAATTCTATTCAAAACTTAGGTGCTATGAACATTCTTTGTACAGATAAAACCGGAACTTTAACAGAAGATAAAGTTGTCCTTGTTCGTCACTTAGATTCTAGTGGAAATAAATGCAATCGTGTCTTGCAATTTGCCTATTTAAATAGTTTCTATCAAACTGGATTGAAAAACTTAATAGATAAAGCTGTTATTAAGCATACAGAGGAAAACAATACATTTGACCCATCAGCTTTTCAAAAGCTAGATGAAATTCCATTCGATTTCGCCCGCCGGCGTATGTCAGTCATCGTAAAAGATATTTCAGGTGAACATACAATGGTTTGTAAAGGTGCCGTAGAAGAAATTTTATCAATTTGCAACTACACTGAAGTGGATAAAAAAATCGTTACACTCACTGAGGAAATACGCTCAAATGTCAAAAAACTAAGCGAGACATTGAATAGTGAAGGTATGCGGGTTATTGCTGTGGCTTATAAAAAAGATAGAAACATAAATGATAAAGAGTACGCAGTAAAAGACGAAACTGATATGATTCTCGCTGGATATATCGGCTTTTTAGATCCACCGAAACCATCTGCAGCAGCTGCAATTCAAGCATTACAAAAGCATGGTGTACAAGTAAAAATTTTAACTGGCGATAACGAAATTGTTACACGAAAAGTTTGTAAAGAAGTTGGATTAGATATCGGCGAACCAATCCTCGGTTACGAGATTGATTCTTTACCAGATAAAGCATTAGCAAAACTTGCTGAAGAAACGACTGTATTTGCGAAGCTTAATCCAATGCAAAAATCTCGCATTATACACGCATTACAAGGAAACAGACACACTGTAGGTTACATGGGAGACGGCATTAACGATGCTGTAGCATTACGTGAAGCTGATGTCGGAATATCTGTTGATACTGCTACTGATATTGCGAAAGAAGCTTCTGATATTATTCTACTCGAAAAAAGTTTAACTATATTAGAAGTCGGGATTGTAGAAGGACGTACTACATTCGGAAATATTTTAAAATATATTAAGATGACAGCTAGCTCTAACTTCGGTAATGTGTTTAGCGTGTTAGTAGCAAGTGCTTTCATTCCTTTTTTACCGATGCTTGCCATTCATCTTTTAATTCAAAACTTACTTTATGATATTTCACAACTTTCTATTCCATGGGACAAAATGGATAAAGAGTTTCTAGAAAAACCCCGAAAATGGGATACTGCAAACTTACGAAACTTCATTATTTGTATCGGCCCAATTAGTTCCATATTTGATATTATCACATACGTAGTCATGTGGAATGTATTTGGCGCAAATACACCGAGCGAGCAATCATTATTCCAGTCCGGTTGGTTTGTGGTTGGATTGTTAACTCAAACTTTAATTGTTCACATGATACGAACACAGAAGATTCCATTTATTCAAAGCACTGCATCAACACCCGTCGTTTTATTAACCGCTCTTATTATGGCAATCGGGATTTATATTCCATTCTCACCACTTGGTGCAGCCGTTGGTTTACAAGCATTGCCACTTAGCTACTTCCCTTGGTTAGTAGGAATACTATTAGACTACGCTTTTTTAACACAATTCCTGAAAAAGCTTTATATTAAAAAGTTTCATAGCTGGTTGTAAAAATAAGAATGAGTGGGTATTCCCCGCTCATTCTAAAAGACATAACACATATTTATATATGGAGGTGACCATGATGGTATGGTACGACATTATATTCAGATTAGTTATAGCAATTATTGTAGGAGCTTGCATCGGAATGGAAAGACAATGGAGACATCGAATGGCCGGGCTGCGGACAAATGCTCTCGTATCACTTGGTGCCTGTATATTTGTTTTATTATCCGTCATGCTTGATCATGATGCTAGCCCCTCACGCATTGCTGCTCAAGTCGTTAGTGGCATTGGTTTTTTAGGGGGTGGCGTTATTATCCGCGATGGTTTTAGTATTAGAGGGCTAAATACGGCAGCTACTTTATGGTGTGCAGCTGCTGTCGGTACTCTTACAGGCGCCGGTTTCCTCGTTGCAGCTATATTAGGTGCAGTCGGCGTGTTACTAGCAAATATACTTCTTCGCCCAATTGCTCTTTTTATGAATAAAAAATCAAAAGAAGAATCACCTGAACAAACGAACTACTTACTTTCCCTTACTTGTTCAGAAGAAACTGAAGCACATATTCGTTTTTTACTTATGCATATGGTAAGTACAGAAGGGCTCAGTTTAAAAGAGTTGTATAGTGAAGATGTAGATTCTAATCAAAAAGTTTGTATACAGGCTATATTACATTGCAAGACAAATGCAGCTATCTTAATTGAAAAAATAGTAAGTAGAATGCTATTAAAATCTGGCGTTACTGGAGCTGGATGGAAGACTTCTTTAGATTTAGAAGCGAGTTAAATAGGAAAGGTGTCATGATTTTTACTACTTCATGACACCTTCTACATAAATTTATTTTCTAACTTTTGTTGAAACGACTTCTCTTGCTTACGTAGTAGTTGACTACCTCGTTGTAAAAGCAGTGTTCCATACTTATCATTAATTTGATCAATGACAGCAAGTAGCGGTTCTTTTTTTGCATCCTCTTCAAATGAAAACAAATCTAATTGTTTCACCGATTCTGTCTTCCACTCTATTTCAGTAGCTGTAACACCTAGTAAACGAATGGAATCACCATCCCAATGTTGCTTCCATAAACGGGATGCTGCTTGAAAAATATCGCGTTCTTCCCAAATCGCATTTTTCAATTGCTTACTCCGTGTTACTGTTCGTCTATCATGGTATTTAATCATAATTTGAATATTATAGCTGACAAGGGTTCGCTTTTGTAACCTTTTACTCACTGACTTTGATAAACGTTCTAACATATCAAGTAATTCTTTCTCTTCATCCATATCCTTTGAAAAAGTCATCGAGTTACCGACACTTTTATGCTGTCCCATTTGACTCGGATCCACTTCCCTATCATCCATACCTTTTGCACGCCTTTGCAAATCAACACCGTGCTTGCCAATTTTAGCGCGAATGATATGCTCGTCTCCCTTTGCCAACTGTTCAATTGTCTGTATATGAATATCATTTAATTTTTCAGCTGTTTTCTCACCAATTCCATGCATTGCTCCAACTGGACGTGGCCAAATCAGTTCTGGAATATCGCGTTTTCGAAGCACGGTAATACCAAGTGGTTTTTTCATATCTGAAGCGGTCTTTGCTAGGAAAAGATTTGGAGCGATTCCAATACTACACGGAAGCTGCAACTCTGTTAATAGTGCTTGTTGAATCATCTTTGCTATTTCAACAGGAGAACCAAGTGCGTAGCAATCTGTAATATCTAAATATCCTTCATCTATTGAGACTGGTTGTATCTTTTCTGTAAAACGGGAAAGGACTTGAAACATTTGAAATGAAGCTTCTCGATATAATGTGAAATTAGGACGCCTTACAACTAATTGCGGGCATAACCTTTTCGCTTCCCAAAGGGGCATCGTCGTACGTATTCCGTATTCTCTCGCCTCATAACTACATGTTATGATAATTCCTTTTCTCTCTTTTTCATTTCCAGCAACCGCTAATGGCTTTCCTTGTAATGATGGATCATGAGCAATTTCAACAGATGCGAAAAAGCAATTCATATCTACATGTAAAATTACACGACCATTTTTCGGATACATTTCTCGCATAGTACTCACTCCCTAATCAGAACGTTCGTTCTTTTATTATATCAAATTTTGCACAATAGTTATAATAATTACTTGTTCTTTTTTATAATCCATATAAAGAGGATACACATGTGAAAGAGGCTGATTATGGTGAAATTAACTATATGTTCCTTGTAGTTATATTAATCATCATAATTATTTACTCCTTCCAATTTTCAACATGAATACGTTTGAATTTTTCTCTCGTCTAATATTATATACTGCTATGATTTTTCTTGTATTGGCTTATACGCCTTGTAAAAACAATCGAATCAAAATAAAAAGCGTGTAAATCACAATTGATTTACACGCTTTTTCTATTCTATTACTTCGCTACTTCTTCAATAATTGCAACAACTAATTCTGCTGTTTTTGCTAACTCTTCAACAGGAATCTTCTCGTTTGTTGTATGAATTTCTTCATAACCAACTGCCAAGTTAACTGTTGGGATACCGTGTCCTGCAATTACATTTGCATCACTTCCGCCACCACTTTGGTGAAGAGACGGTGTACGACCAATTTTTTCAGCTGCACGTTTTGCAACTTCTACAACGTGATCGCCATCAGCAAATTTAAATCCTGGGTACATAACGTTTACTTCAACGTCTGCATGACCACCCATTTCTTTTGCAGTTGTTTCAAATGCTTCTTTCATTTTCGCAACTTGTGCTTCCATTTTCTCATTGATTAAAGAACGAGCTTCTGCAAAGATTTGTACATGATCGCAAACGATATTCGTTTGTGTACCACCTTCAAAACGTCCAATGTTTGCAGTCGTTTCAGAGTCAATGCGACCAAGTGGCATCTTCGCAATTGCTTTCGCTGCGATAGTAATTGCAGATACACCTTTCTCCGGTGCTACACCAGCGTGAGCTGTTTTCCCGCGAATAATTGCGTTCACTTTCGCTTGTGTTGGAGCTGCAACAACGATTTCACCAACTTTTCCATCGCTATCTAATGCGTAGCCATACTTCGCTGTAATACGCTCACGATCTAAAGCTTTTGCACCAACAAGACCTGATTCTTCTCCGACTGTAATAATAAATTCAATTTTACCGTGAGAGATATTTTTCTCTTTTAAAACACGGATTGCTTCGAACATTGATGCTAATCCAGCTTTATCATCCGCGCCCAAAATTGTTGTACCATCTGATACGATATATCCATCTTTAATAGAAGGCTTAATTCCATTACCAGGAACTACTGTATCCATATGAGAAGTAAAGTAGATTGTATCAACACCATCTTTTGTTGCTGGTAAAGTACAAATTAAGTTACCTGCACCATGACCAGTTACAGCCATTGTGTCATCTTCAAATACTTCTACACCTAAATCTGTAAATTTCTTCGTTAATACTTTGCAGATTTCTGCTTCAAATTTCGTTTCAGAATCTACTTGTACTAATTCCATAAATTCATTTACTAAACGTTCTTGATTAATCATAAGACTGCGCCTCCTGCACTACCATTATGTATGTAACACTATTAATTATAACAGAATTTCGCAAAAGTTTCGAAATACAAGACAAAAAACAGATGGTTTACATGTCTAGATAACCATCTGCTTTCTATTACTCATTTAACAATACCCAGCGCATATGATCCTCCCACACGCCATTTACCATTAACATCTTCCTAGACACGCCTTCATATTGAAAGCCTATCTTCGTCACTACTTGTATAGATGCTAAATTACGAGGCATAATCGGAGCTTCTATACGATGTAACTGAAATCCCTCAAAAGCAACTTGAATTGCTTTTCTAAGTGCTTCTGTCGTATACCCTTTGTTTAACTCTGCTTTATCTAATTTATAACCGAGTACACAAGATTGATAAATGCCACGAACGATTAAATTAAATGAAATACACCCAATTATTTTCGTATCATCACCCTTTTTAAAAATCCATAGTCTGATGATTTTCCCTTCTTCGAACTCTTTGCTATCCTTTTGCAACTTTTTCTTTTGATAATCTAGCGTAAAAAAATCATCCGGTCTATACTCTTCCCAAGCTTTTAAAAACTCACGATTTCTGTCGTAATATTGAAGAACTGTTTCAGCATACGACTCATCAATTTCCTTTAAATATAAACGATCTGTTTCGTATATTTTCATCATCGTATCTCCATTCTTCAGCTTGCCCAACTAAAAATTAACAATATACCCTTTTACTATATTCTCTACACACACTCAAATTTCCTGTTATATTTTGCAACCCCTTCCCGAATTTTGTCCTTACTCTCCCCTTGTCCATAATTTCATTTCTCGTTACAATGAAATTGTACTGATTTGCAAGGAGGTATAACGATGCATAAAAAAGCTCAAAAAATTATGGTTTATGTGATGCTAATTTCTATGCTTGTAACAACATTACTTGCTGGCGCGAGTATGTTTTGGTAAAAAGGGCGATGTGTTCGTCCTTTTTTTACTTTTTACACATGACAAAATAAACCATCTCGACATCGAGATGGTTTATTTTATATAAAACACAATCGCTACAATACTAAAGGAAAATGACATTACAAGTGCTATTACAAAACTTGTATATTGTTTCTGCTGAAATGCCCCAATAACAAAAGTGAGATTAAGTAATGCCATACATACAATCGCTACAAGATAAGAACATATATTAAAAGTTGCCAATATGAATGTAATAACAAATAGAAATCCCATAAAAAACTGCATATACGAAAGTTTTGGATTCAAGTACATATGAGCAACCCCTTTATCTAATTTTATCTTTCTATACTTTCATTAACGCATGGTTATGTACACATGTCAAGACAACTTATTACAATAGAAAAAGCCAACCTTTTCGTTGGCTTCTTCATATGCAACGGCTCCTTTTTCTTTTGCCAATTGCTGAAATGATTTTTTCGATTTCACAATCCATACTTTCGTTCCAATTGGAATACGATCAAACAAATATTCCACATCGTTTTTCTTCATTCTTATACATCCTTGTGAAATATACTTTCCAATTGAACTCGGTTGGTTTGTTCCATGTATTCCATATTTACTTCCATCAGTTCCTCTTGCATTAAATCCAATCCACCTTGATCCAAGTGGATTTTTTGGCGATCCACCTGGAATATCCTTCGCAATGTAATACGGATCCTTCGCTTTCATTACAACATCAAAAGTTCCTTCTGGAGTTAATTCATTCGTTTTCCCTGTCGCTACTGGAAAAACCTTTTGAATCTTTCCATCGTCAATGTAAGCTAATTTATTCGTTGCTTTATTTACAATAATAAAAGGATCTCCGGCACGTGGATTATCCCCAAGAGGCCAAATCGGCGATAAAGAAAGACATAATATGATAGAGAGAAGATACGGCATAGATAATTCCTACCTTCTATATAAGTTCTTCTATATAAGTTCTTCTATATAAGTTCTTTTATATTATCCTTTCCCTTAAAGCGACTTTTAATGAGTAAATATTGTTCCATTTCATACACAAGTTGAACAAGTTTCGCACGTATCTCAAATTCTTCGCGTGTAGCTGGCAATGGCATGTCTCTAAATAATTCCCTCATTTCTTGAAGCTGCCTTAAGGAAATAACGCCTGTACTCTCAGGGCTAATAGCATTACCAATGTTTTCAACAACATCTGCAATCATGTCAGCTTGTTCATACGTCCACGATAAAGAAGCTGCTAATGGTATCATTCGCTCTAAAATTTCAAATTGTTGCATACGCATATTAAAATAACGATAGTAATAATCATCTTCTCGCATAAATGCATTCTCAAGTTTTTTAAACGATAAATCTCTTGCTTCATTTAACATATTCTCGGTTTCAATGAGTTCTGCTCCACTCCAACTACTTTCTCGATTTCGTAAATACACAACCATTTCAAACAAAATCGTTTTAAAATTACTCTCTATTTTATCCTGATACTCTTTTAGCTTATTTTCACTACTCGGCATATACATATTTACTAATAACGCCACGCTAATTCCTATTGTTAATATAGCAATTTCATTTCCAACTATAAGCCATGTAATTTGCTTCAATGAATATAGATGCATAACAATAACTGAACTCGTGACAATACCTTCTTGAATTTTAAGCATTACTGCAGTCGGAATAAATGTAAGTAACAATATGCTAATTGCAAGTGGTGTATAGCCGATCGTTTCAAAAATACAAAACGCGAATACCATTGATAATACACACGCTAGAAAACGATGTAACGACACTTGAAGCGATTTGCGCTTCGTATTTTGTACACATAAAATAACTAAAATACCTGCTGAACTATAAAATTCTAATCCTAATAACTGAGCAATAAAAACTGCCGCGCCTGTCCCTATTGCTGTTTTTACTGTACGGTATCCAATTTTGAACATATCATTGCTCCTATATGTATAAACGTATTTACAGCTAGTATAAAAAAAGGATGACACAATGTCATCCTTTTCTACTTATTATTCACATAACCTTTTCATATTACAATATTTTTTGTAAAAATTGTTGCGCACGTTCACTTTTCGGCGCTGCAAAAAATTCTTCTGGCGCACTATCTTCTACAAGCTTTCCTCCGTCCAAGAAAAGAACACGATCTGCCACTTCTTTTGCAAAGCCCATTTCATGTGTAACGATAGCCATCGTCATTCCTGTCGTAACTAACGATTTCATAACTTCTAACACTTCTTTCACCATCTCTGGATCTAGCGCCGATGTCGGTTCATCAAATAACATAACTTCCGGTTCCATCGCTAACGCTCTTGCAATTGCTACGCGTTGCTTTTGTCCTCCCGACAAACGATTCGGATACGTATTTTTTTTATCTACTAATCCAACCTTTTCTAAAAGTTTCTCAGCTTTCTTTTCAGCTTCTTGCTTCGTTACCCCTTTTACATTGATAGGAGCATACGTAATATTTTCTAATACAGTCATATGAGGAAATAAGTGAAAATGCTGAAATACCATACCGACATTTTCACGAACATGCATAACATTCGTTTTCGGATTCGTTACTTCTTCCGTTCCAATCCAAATGTGACCATCCGTTGGTGCTTCTAACATATTCATACAACGTAAAAATGTTGATTTTCCTGATCCAGAAGGTCCTATAATTGCAACTACTTCCCCTTTTTCAATCGTTGTTGTAATTCCTTTTAATACTTCGTTTTTACCAAATGATTTATGAAGGTTTTCAATTTTAATCACTTTTCTTCATTCTCCCTTCAATTGCCTTCCCGACTAATGTAAGAATAATGACTAACATATAATAAATCAATCCAACAAAAAGTAATGGTTCAAGATATTTAAATGTCTCACCGCCTACGATGTAAGCACGACGCATTAAATCAGTCGCGCCTATTACTGTTACTACAGCTGATTCTTTCGTAAGTGTCGCAAATTCGTTCACAAGCGCTGGTAATATATTTTTTAATGCTTGAGGGAAAATAATATTTCTCATCATTTTTCCGTATGGTATCCCTAAAGCCATTGCTGCTTCTGTTTGTCCTTTATCAACTGCTTGAATACCAGCACGAATTACTTCTGACATGTATGCACCTGAATTCAAGCTAAATGCAAGTACAGCTGCTAAGAATGCTGGTATTTCATAACCAATTATTTGCGGGACACCGAAATAAATAATCATTAATTGCAATACAAGTGGTGTACCACGAAAAATTGATGTATAAAAATCTGCTGCTATATTTAATGCTCGTATTCTAGCAATTTTACAAAGTGCTAATAACGTTCCTAAAATAAATCCTGCTAAAGCTGATACCGCTACAATTTTCAAAGTAACTTCTAAACCTTTTAGTATATATGGTATCGAAGGCGTAATCGCCGAAAAATCTAAGTTCATTCTTTTCATTCCCCTCACAGAAAAGTGAAAGGCAGCTTATTTTCCGCTGCCAAACCATTTCTTCACTAATTTATCCATTTCTCCATTTTCTTGCATTTTTTTAATTACTTTATTAAATTCAGCTGTTTTATCACTGTTTTTCGGAAGGGCAATTGCTGCTCCAACTTCTTCTGGCGCTTCTTTAATTTCAATTCCTTGTAAATCTTTCATTTTCTCTAAATAATTTTTAGCAACTGTGTCTTCTATAATTGCAGCGTCAAAACGACCAGCTTTAATTTCTTGTACGATTTCTGGTATACGGTCACGTCCCTCAACTTGGAAATCTACTTGTTTTTTAAATTCTGCCGCTTTCTCTTCTTGAATAGATCCTGTTTGTACCCCTACTTTTTTCCCTTTTAAATCCTCTACAGATTTAATGTTAGAATCCTTTTTAGAAACAACCATATTTTTCGCAACAAAATAAATATCTGTAAAATCAACATTATTTTTACGCTCTGCAGTTGGCGTCATGCCTGCCATTACGAAATCAACTTTTCCTGAACTAAGAGATGCTAATAAACCACCAAAATCCATATCTTTCACTTTCACTTCATACCCAAGTTCTTTTCCGATATATTTAGCAACATCAACATCAAAACCAATAATTTCATCACTTTTTGAAGCTTCCACGTATTCATATGGTTTATAATCTGCTGAAGTCCCCATTACGAGTACTTTCTTATTTCCTTTTGTTTCTTTCGATTCCCCATTACTACAAGCGCTGAATATACTTACAATTAAAATAAGTGCAAACGATATTGATACTAACTTCTTCATCTTTCTTCCCCCTAATAATGTATATTTAAAAGTTTAATAGAATATTTATTCGATGTTTGTATTGTATCAGCACTTTTATTTTTATGCAATATATAAAATAAAAATAAATAATAAAACAATATATACGCTATTTTTTATGTATAAAATAATGCATAAAACAACATAACTATGCATATCTCTGAAATTTTAATAATAAATAAAAAAGGCGGCACATCCACTTGATTGTGGATGTGCCGCCTTTTCTCTTATTTTTTATAGTTCTTCACAATTCTCTTCAAAATATGATTGTAGTTTCGCAATAACTTGCATCGGTTCATGACCTTCAATTTCATGACGCTCTACCATCGTTACAATTTTTCCATCTTTTAATAAAGCAAATGATGGAGAAGAAGGTGGGTACCCTTCGAAATATTCACGCGCTCTTGCTGTCGCTTCTTTATCTTGACCTGCAAACACCGTTACAAGGTGGTTAGGACGTTTATCATAATGTACGGAATGCGCAGCAGCAGGACGAGCAATACCACCTGCACAACCACATACAGAGTTTACCATTACAAGTGTTGTTCCATTTCTTTTAAACGCTTCTTCTACCGCTTCTGGCGTCGTCAATTCTGTATATCCAGCAGAGACAATCTCTTCACGCGCTTGGCGGACAACATCATTCATAAAAAAGTTAAAATTAATCACTCTTTTCCCTCCTCTAAAACTACCTATTTGTATCTTACCAGTTAATGTTTATGAAATACAAGTAAGTTTACTTGTATTTAAGTATAGAAAAGGTGTTAGAGCAATTGCTCTAACACCTTTTCTTTAATGACCACGATGTTTTTGCTTTGCTTTTTGTACTTTAATTAAACGTCTTCTTTCTTTTTCAGCTTCTCGCTTCTCCTTAGACTGCACTTTCTTTTCTTGTTTATGAAATTCATAAGATAAACTAATCGCCTCTTGCGCCTTAGTAAAACGTTTAACATTTGTTTCTTTTGCTGCTTGTCGTATGATACGCTTTATGTTTTTAGGACGCTGTTTTTCTTTAACTTCTACACCACATTTTGCAAAATGCTGAAAATGCTCTAAAAGTGAACCATTCACAAACATAAGCACTTCTTCATCTGACGGTTCCGCTCCAAAAATATACCTCGCTCCATACAATTTCCCTTGTTCTTTGCATGTAATAATTCCAACAAAAAATTGGCCATCGTGATATACTGTCAAATCCATTGACAGCCCCTCCTTTAAAAGATTAGAAATACGGGACATCCCGGAGGGGGAAGGTTACTGACATGAAATCATGCGTCTGGACTACCAACCAGAACTGTGTTTTTGTATTTCTTTCACTATTATTATATCTTTTTTTCCATAATCTTCATATATTCAGCAATCATTTTTTTATGCGATCCTACAATATAGTCAGGTAGTTCTGTTACTGAAAAGAATTTAAGCTGAACTGCTTCTTCTTTATTCATAACAAAATCCCCTTCGTATTCATCCGTATAATAGGCGGTTGTTACAGATTGAAATTCATCACCGTTTGCTAATTTTGTAAAGTAGTTCGCTCCAGAAAATACATTGATTAGTCGCAAGTTCTTCACTTTTATTCCTGTCTCTTCATATACTTCACGATAAGCTGTTTCTTCTGGTGATTCACTAAGCTCCATTAGCCCGCCAGGTAGCCCCCATTTTCCGTACGGCTCTGTCCGCTGCTGCAATAAAACATATCCATTTTCATTTATAACGAGTACAACAGCACCAACTAAAATTAAAGGGCGATGACCAACTATTTTTCGTAATTCTTCTACATATCCCACCGTATCGCCTCCTTTTTCGTTGTCCACACTATTGTATCATATGTACGAAACGACAAAATGCGTATATTTTTCATTTTTTTAACAAAATATTTATTTTATGTGATTCATCTACTGTAGCTAACATAATGGATTCGACTTCTGTACTCTCCTCTAGAAATTCTCTCGCCCACGCTTCTGTTTTTCCTAATAATGCAAGAACATCTTTCTGAATCCTCCCATCCTTTACTAATACAAAAGAAACTGGAGATTTTCTTCCCGCCACTTTAAGATCAAGCCGCGAAACTGCTTCATATTCTGGATACCGAAATATAGAAACGACACCGTTCGCTTCCCATAATGCTAATTTAATCGTTTGAATATCGCTCACATTTCGCATGCGAAGTTCCGAAAACAAATATTCCACGGTAATTCTCGCCTTTTTCAAATTGCTAAAATCAATGGAACCATTATGTATAAGAATGATAGGTGCTGGCTCTAAAAAGCGTCTCCATCTATCCCATTTCAGCATTAAAACTGAGCTTATAATATGAAGTACAACGAGTATGAACGTTGTAATCATCGAGCCCAGTAACCCTACTTTTTCATCAGACAATGCGTTAGAAATATTCCCACCAAGCAATAACACTAATACAACATCTAAAAAACGAAGTTGTGCGATAGACCTTTGCCCCATTGCTTTCGCAACTAATATTAAAAATATGTATGCTATAATAGCCCGAATAACCCATTCACTATTAGAAAGATGCCGTGCTCCTTCAAAAATATGCATATGCATCACTTTGCACTCCTTACCCGTCTCAAACTGCTATCCTGTTTTAGTTTGCAACGTTTATGAGCATATATGTAAAAAAAGCTGGTTCGTTTAAAAACGAACCAGCTTTTTTTACTTAACTGAAAACATATATTTTTTATAAGTTTTCCGTACCGATAGTATGAGCCCCATCATAATCATATTCGAGAATAAGGAACTTCCCCCATACGATAAGAAAGGTAATGCAATACCTTTTACAGGCATTAATCCAACGATCATACCGATGTTTTGGAATATTTGAACTGTTAATATACCGATTGATCCAGCGCATAATAATGTACCAAATAAATTATCAGCGGAATAACCAATAATAATTGTTCGATATAGTAGTAATAGGAACAAGAAGACAACTAAGGCTGCTACGATAAATCCACCTTCTTCGGCAATTGTAGCGAAAATAAAGTCAGTATGCTTCTCTGGGATATAGACGCTTCCTCCACCGTATCCTTTACCTTCCATTCCTCCACTACCTACAGCTAAAATCGATTGCTGTGTTTGATAACCTTGATCTGCATTTTCAAATGGATTTAACCAACCTACAATACGCGACTGTTGGTGAGGTTTTAGTAAAGTAACTAACTTATTATAGAAAAAATCTGGATACTTAAAGAAAATAAATATTAAAGCAGATAATATGGTCAACGGAATAACTGTACATAATGCTATCAATTTCTTTTGAATACCTGACATAAATAAAATACATGCAATAGCAGCAGCATATAAGAACACCATACCTGTATCCGGTTGGCTATATACAACAGCCATAGGCGGAAGAGAAACTAGCATAATTTTACCTACTAATTTTAAATCCGTTTGGAATGTCCTCGCCATATACTGCGCATTATGTTTCACAGCTATGCTCGCTACTACAAGTAGCAATGCAATTTTGAAAAACTCAGACGGCTGAATTTGTCCAAGTACTGGAAAAACGAACCATCTTTTTGCACCTAATTTTTCAGGTGTGAAGGTGGAAACCGGTAGTATTTTCAAAAGAATAAGTGAACCAAACCCGGCAATATAAAGTGGCCAAGATAATTTTTGCAATTGATCTAAGTCGATGCTTGCAACAAGAAGTAACAATACAACCCCAATTATGTAGTTAACACCTTGTTTCATAGCAAAGTTTGCAGCTCCATACTGTCCCGTTTGCTGACTGCTATATATAGCAGCTATACTCGTCACACATAGTGCACACAAAATTAAAATTAATTTTACATCTAAACTTTTTAGAAACTCGGTACTTCTTTTCATGACATCCTCCTGAAACATTGTTACGGCAAAAATAAAAAACCAGGAGTCAACATTCTTCATGTTTTGACGACTGATTACACATTATCTATAAAACACTTATATAGAATAACTCTCTTTTTCATACAATACAATATATTATACTACAGTTTCGTCAGTAAGATTTGCCAAAAAAATTATTCTTTTCTTATTTTATATCCATATACCATATATCAGCAATGTATTTTCGTAAATTCCTAATACATAATCGTTTATTGTAAGATTACTGGGAAAGATATTTATACATATAGTAGGATGTAGATGAAGAAATAAGATAATAAAAAGCTCGCATAAGCGAGCTTTTTATTAATATACAGATGTATTGTTTTCTGACATGTTTTCTAAAATTTCTTTAACACGTCCTAAGAACTTACCACAAATTAAACCATCAAGTACTCGGTGATCAAGTGATAAACATAAGTTAACCATATCACGAGCACCGAACATTCCGTTATCCATAATTACTGGGCGTTTTACAATTGATTCAACTTGTAAAATAGCTGCTTGCGGGTAATTAATAATACCCATAGATTGAACAGAACCGAATGATCCTGTGTTATTAATTGTAAATGTTCCACCTTGCATTTCGTCTGCTTTTAACGATTTCGTACGTACTTTTCCTGCAAGTTCTGTAATTTCACGAGCGATACCTTTAATTGTTTTCTCGTCCGCTTGCTTAATTACTGGTACAAATAGTTCTTCCTCTGTTGCAACAGCGATAGAAAGGTTAATATCTTTCTTCTGAACAATTTTATCGCCAGCCCACATTGAATTAATTTGAGGATACTCTTTTAACGCTTGTGCTACTGCTTTTACGAAGAAAGCAAAGAACGTTAAGTTAAAGCCTTCACGCTTCTTAAAGTCACCTTTAATTGAGTTACGGTATGACACAAGGTTTGTCACATCTACTTCAATCATCATCCAAGCATGTGGTGCTTCGTGTTTACTACGTAACATGTTTGCTGCGATTGCTTTACGCACACCTGTGACTGGAATTTCGATATCTCCAGGCATTGTAGGTACAGAAACTGGTTTCGCAGCTTCTACTTTTTGCGCTACTGGTGCTGCTTTTGGTGCTTCTGGGCGAGCTTCTACTACCGCCGCTACAGCTTCATCTTTCTTCGCCGCACCTGCTTGCGGAATATTTCCAGATTCCACTAGCTTTAAAATATCTTTACGAGTGATACGGCCGTTTGCTCCCGTACCCTCTACTAGATCTAAATCAACGTTATGCTCACCCGCAAGTTTTAACACAGCTGGTGAAAAACGTGGTTTTCCATCAGTTGGTTGTTTTACTTTCGGTGCTTTTTCAGGCGTAATTGCTGCTGCCTTTGGTTCTTCTTTCGTTTTTTCCTCAACAGCTGTTGCTGCTACTTCGTCTGCGCCTTCTACTTGAATCACACAAACTACTTCACCTACAGCTAACGTATCACCTTCACCAGCGATTAACTCTTTCACAATACCAGTGAAAGAAGATGGTACTTCAGCATTTACTTTATCAGTCATTACTTCTGCAAGCGGATCATACTTGTTTACGTGATCGCCAACATTAACGAGCCATTTACTAATTGTGCCCTCTGTAACGCTCTCCCCGAGCTGAGGCATTGTAATATTTTCTACAGCCATGTATAGTCCCCCCGATTAAAATTCCGCAAGTTCACGCATTGCTTTTTCAACTTTATCTGGATTTACCATAAAGAATTTTTCCATTGTTGGTGCATATGGCATTGCTGGAACGTCTGGACCTGCAAGACGTGCGATTGGCGCATCTAAATCAAATAGACAGTTTTCAGCAATAATTGCTGCCACTTCACTCATAATGCTTCCTTCTTTATTGTCTTCTGTTACAAGAAGAACTTTACCTGTTTTAGAAGCTGCTTCAATGATTGCTTCTTTATCTAATGGATATACAGTACGTAAATCAAGAATGTGTGCAGAGATGCCATCTTGTGCTAACTTTTCAGCTGCTTGAAGAGCAAAATGAACACATAATCCGTACGTGATAACTGTAATATCATCACCTTCACGTTTTACATCTGCTTTTCCGATTGGTAATACGTAGTCATCCTCCGGCAC
Organism: Bacillus sp. GC_Bacil_1; assembly: GCF_026540675.1. Taxonomy (NCBI): domain Bacteria; kingdom Bacillati; phylum Bacillota; class Bacilli; order Caryophanales; family Bacillaceae; genus Bacillus; species Bacillus sp. GC_Bacil_1. The sequence goes on along the minus strand of NZ_JALNUG010000009.1, from coordinate 104,156 downwards.
TTCACCTTTAATTAAACGATATGCACGTTTATGTTCGAAGAATAATACTGGATCTTCATCACGAATGGCTGCTTTTAATAAGCCTTTTGCATCATATGGTGTAGAAGGGATAACGATTTTTAAACCTGGCTGGTTTGCAAACATCGCTTCTACAGATTGTGAATGATACAATGCACCGTGAACCCCCCCGCCAAACGGTGCACGGATTGTAACTGGACAAGTCCAATCATTATTAGAACGATAACGAATTTTTGCTGCCTCAGAAACAATTTGGTTTACTGCTGGCATGATGAAATCAGCAAACTGCATTTCAGCGATTGGACGCATACCATACATTGCTGCACCAATTGCTACCCCAGCAATTGCAGATTCTGCAAGCGGTGCATCAAGCGCACGATCTTCACCAAATTGATCATACAAACCGTGTGTCGCTTTAAACACGCCACCTTTTTTACCAACATCTTCTCCTAAAACGAATACTTTCTCATCGCGTTCCATTTCTTCGCGCATTGCTAATGTAATAGCATCAATATAAGACATTACAGCCATGAAACGTTCCCCCCTATTCTGCGTATACGTGCTTCAATGCATCTTCAGGTGCTGCATACGGAGCATTTTCTGCATATTCTGTTGCTTCATTTACGATATGCATAATTTCGTCTAACATTTGTTTTTCCGATTCCTCAGTTAACACACCAGCTTCTTTTAAATAAGCCGCGAATGTTATAATTGAATCTTTTTTCTTTGCTTCTTCTACTTCTTCTTTATCACGATAAACACGATCATCATCGTCACTAGAATGTGCTGTTAAACGATATGATACTGTTTCAATTAAAGTTGGGCCTTCACCACGACGACCGCGATCTGCTGCTTCTTTTACAGCTTTATATACTGCAAGCGGATCGTTTCCGTCTATTGTATATCCAGGCATACCATAACCAATTGCACGATCTGATACGTTTTTACATGCTAATTGTTTTTCAACCGGAATAGAGATTGCATATTTGTTATTTTCACACATAAAAATAACAGGTAGTTTGTGTACACCAGCAAAGTTTGCCCCTTCATGGAAGTCACCTTGGTTTGAAGAACCTTCTCCAAATGTAACGAACGTTACTAAATCTTTCTTCTCCATTTTTCCAGCTAGTGCAATACCAACTGCATGTGGTACTTGCGTTGTTACTGGAGATGAACCTGTAACAATACGATTTTTCTTTTGACCGAAGTGACCAGGCATTTGACGACCACCAGAGTTTGGATCTCCAGCTTTCGCGAAAGCAGACAACATAAGCTCTTTAGCTGTCATACCAAATGCTAGTACAACACCCATATCACGATAGTATGGTAATGCATAATCTTTCTCTCTATCAAGAGCGAACGCCGCTCCAACTTGTGCAGCCTCTTGTCCTTGACAAGAAATTACGAATGGAATTTTACCAGCGCGGTTTAATAACCACATACGTTCGTCGATTTTACGTGCAAGTAACATCGTACGGAACATTTCTAATACTTGCTCATCACTTAAGCCAAGCTCTTCATGGCGCTTTTCTTTTACTTCTGCCATTTTTCATAACCTCCTAAATCCACATTTTTATGCGTGTAACGCTCTTCCATCTACAGCAAGTGCTGCTTCACCAATCGCCTCAGATAATGATGGATGCGGATGAATTGTATGTGCTACTTCCCAAGGTGTTGCATCAAGTACTCTTGCAAGACCAGCTTCAGAAATCATATCTGTTACATGTGGTCCAATCATATGAACACCAAGAATGTCATTTGTCTCTTCATCAACTACAAGTTTTACGAAACCATCTGATTCTCCGTATACAAGTGCTTTTCCGATTGCGCGGAATGAGAACTTACCTACTTTTAACTTATAGCCTTTTTCTTTCGCTTCTTGTTCTGTTAAGCCAACAGAAGCAACTTCTGGACTGCTATATACGCATTTTGATACCATAGAGTAATCAATTGGTGTAACTTCTTTCCCTGCAATATGTTCTACTGCAGCAATTCCTTCATGAGAAGCAACGTGAGCAAGTTGCAGGCCACCGATTACATCTCCAATTGCGTAAATATGCGATTCTTTCGTTTGATAAAACTCATTTGTTTGAATGTATCCTTTTTCCACAACGATATCTGTGTTCTCTAAGCCAATATTTTGCGTATTCGCTTGTCTTCCTACAGATACAAGCATTTTTTCTGCTTTAAATTCTTTATTTTCACCGTTGTGTTCAGCTTGGATTGTTACTCCATTATCTTTTACCAATGTTTCTGGTAATACTTTTGCACCAGTTACCACTTTAATACCTTTTTTCTTGAATAGACGTTGCATTTCTTTTGAAACGTCTTGATCTTCTAGTGGTAATATCGTTTTTGCATACTCTAATACTGTAACTTCTACACCGAAGTCAGCAAGCATAGATGCCCACTCAATACCGATTACACCGCCACCAACGATAATAATCGAACTAGGAAGCGTTTCCATTTTTAGGGCATGATCCGAAGACATTACGTATTCTCCATCTAATTCTAAACCTGGTAATGAATTTGGACGAGAACCTGTTGCAACAAGTACATTTTTTGGAATTAACATTTCATTCTCTTCTCCACTTGCAAGTTCAACTGAAATTGTCCCTGGCATAGGAGAGAAAATAGACGGGCCAAGAATACGACCAATACCTTCAAACACATCAATTTTACCTTGTTTCATTAAATGTTGAACGCCTTTATGAAGCTGCGTTACAATCTTCTCTTTACGCTCTTGTACTTTCGCAAAGTTTAGTTCTACATTGCTTGCAATAACTCCGAACTCTTCGCTTTTTTTAGCAGTTGCATATACTTCCGCACTACGTAAAAGAGCTTTACTAGGAATACATCCTTTGTGTAAACAAGTACCACCAAGATTTTCTTTTTCGACTAGTGCTGTTTTTAACCCTAATTGTGATGCACGAATTGCAGCAACATATCCACCAGTACCGCCGCCAACGATGACTAAATCATATTCTTTTGCCATTATCTCAACCCCTAGCTACCGTTTCTTTTTCACGTACAACGTATTCTTTTGGAGCTTCTTCTTCACGTAATACACGAAGTGCTCCTTCTGCTAACGCTTCTAACTCATCTTCGCCTGGATGTACGATAACATCTGCAATCCAGTCCACTCGCTCTTTTATTTCATCGACAAGAATTTTACTGTATGCCAGTCCACCAGTTAATACGATTGCATCGATTTTCCCGTGAAGTACAGCGCTAGCTCCGCCAATCTCTTTTGCAACTTGATATGCCATTGCTTTATAAATAAGAGTTGCTTCAGGATCACCTTTTTCAACCATTTGCTCTACTTTAATCGCATCATTTGTACCGATTAAACTTACAAGTCCACCTTGTCCGACAAGTTTTTTAATCATTTCATCACGGTAATACTCACCAGAGAAACACATTTCTACTAGTTGCCCTACTGGTACTGTACCAGCGCGCTCTGGACTAAATGGTCCTTCTCCGTTTAAACCGTTATTCACATCGATTACTCTTCCTTTTTTATGAGCACCAACTGTAATACCGCCACCCATATGTGTAACTAATAAATTTAAATCCTCGTATTTGTGATTTAACTGTTCAGCTACTTTACGAGCAACTGCTTTTTGATTTAATGCATGGAAGATACTTTTGCGTTCCATACCAGCAATACCACTTATACGAGCAACCGGCTCCATCTCATCTACAACGACAGGATCCACAATGAATGCAGGAATGTTTAATCCAGAAGCAATTTCATATGCTAAAATGCCTCCAAGGTTTGAAGCGTGATGACCGCTAAAGCCATTTTTCAAATCTTCTAACATCGCATCGTTTACTGTATACGTACCGCCTTCGATTGGACGAAGTAATCCACCACGCCCACAAACAGCGTTTAATTTTGAAATGTTAATACCATGAGAATGTAGAACTTCTAAAATCGTTTCTTTTCGAAACTCATATTGGTCGATAATTCTCTTATATTTTCCAATCTGTTCTACGTCATGACGAATCGTTTCTTCTAGAACAGGTCTTTCATTATCAAAAACACCAATTTTTGTGGATGTACTACCTGGGTTAATAACAAGAATTCGATTTACAGACAATGTTGCTACCTCCACTAATAAATTCAAAAGGAAGCGGAAACCTCATAAGAGGTAACCACACCTTTTGTAAAAGTTATATATGAATGATTAGCGACGGCTAATAATATCGTGACCGTTGCGTAAGTAAGTGCTACGAGAATTTTTCAAGCTTGCAATGCGCTCTTCAGCTAGACGATCTGCCGCTACATAAGTTGCTATGCCATCGCGTTTTGAAATTTCGATTACTTTTGCAATCGTGTCATAAATAGACTCAACACGTTTTAGTGCACGTTCTCTATTGTATCCATATAATTCGTCTGCTACGTTAATTACGCCACCTGCATTAATTACATAATCTGGTGCGTATACAATACCCATTTCATGAATGATGTCACCGTGACGATTTTCTTTTAATTGGTTATTTGCAGAACCTGCGATTACTTTTGCTTTAAGTTGTGGAATAGTTTCATCATTAACTGTTGCGCCTAATGCACATGGTGCGTAAATATCGCATTCAACACCGTAAATTTCATTTGGTTCAACTGCTGATGCACCAAATTCTTCTACAGCACGTTGTACAGCTTCTTTATTAATATCTGTAACGATTAATTTTGCTCCTTCAGCGTGTAAATGTTTGCATAGATGATATGCTACGTTACCAACGCCTTGAACAGCAATTACTTTTCCTTCTAAATTGTCAGTACCGAAAGCTTCTTTTGCAGCTGCTTTCATACCACGATAAACACCGTATGCAGTTACTGGAGATGGGTTACCAGAAGAACCGAATGATGGTGAGATACCTGTTACAAAGTCAGTTTCTTCGTGGATAATATCCATATCATCTACTGTTGTACCAACATCTTCAGCTGTAATGTATCGTCCGTTTAGTCCTTGGATATAGCGTCCTAGTGCACGGAACATTGCTTCGCTCTTATCTTTACGAGGATCACCGATAATTACTGTTTTCGCACCACCTAAGTTTAAACCAGCTGCTGCGTTTTTGTATGTCATCCCTTTTGCAAGACGCAATGCATCTTCAATCGCCGCTTCTTCAGAATCATATGTCCACATTCTTGTTCCACCAAGAGCTGGTCCAAGTGTTGTATCATGAATTGCAATAATTGCTTTTAAACCAGATTCTTTATCTTGACAAAATACCACTTGCTCATAATCATATTTTTCTAAGTATTCGAAGATTTCTAATGTCATTGTCGTTTCCCCCTAATGTTTTACCCTTTTTGGTTTATTTTGAAGCAGTCGCAACTGCCAATGCTAATGAATATACTTTTGTTTCTGCTGAATCAGCACGAGATGTTAAAACAATCGGTGCTTTTGCGCCAGCAATCATTGCTCCTACTTTTGCATCCGCAAAGTATACGAGTGATTTATATAGCACATTTCCAGCTTCAATCGTTGGGACGAGTAAAATATCTGCCTTACCTGCTACATCACTTACTATGCCTTTATGCTCTGCTGCAATTTGTGATACTGCATTATCTAAAGCAAGTGGTCCATCAACGATACAATCTTTAATTTGTCCGCGGCGATTCATTTGTGTTAACATCGCTGCATCAATTGTCGCCTGCATCGCTGGATTCACAACTTCTACTGCTGCAATTGGTGCCACTTTTGGCAAGTCGATTCCTATTGCCCGGGCAACTTCTACAGTATTTTGTATAATAGCAGCTTTTTGTGTTACATCAGGTGCGATGTTCATCGCTGCATCTGTAACGAAAATAAGACGATCATAATTTGGAACTTCAAATGCTGCTACATGTGAAAGTACGCTACCTTTACGTAGGCCCCACTCTTTGTTTAACACAGCCTTCAAAATATTCGCTGTTGGGATGTTCCCCTTCATAAGCACGTCTGCCTCACCATTTCTCACAGCTTTAACAGAAAGTTCTGCAGCCTCTGCATTAGACATTGCTGCAATCACTTCAACATGTTCTGAAGTTTGTAAACCATGTTCTTGTAGCATCCCCATTATTTTTTCTTGATTTCCATATAGACGAAATTGAGCTAGCTGTAATTTAATTGCTTTCGCTACAGCTTCAATTACTTCATGATCTTCAGCTACTGCTACAGCTACAGTTTTTTTAGGCTGTCCCGCTGCTTGATCAATTAAGTATTCTAACTTCATATTTTGTAATCAACCCTTTCCGTCGTCCCTCGTCTATTTATAAAGCAAATACCGTGCCAACTTTTAAAAGTGGTCTTACCAATAATGAAAACGCATTCAAAATGCAGTAAAATCAATACTTTGGAAAATAACAAAAGATTCTGTCTTATTTTGTCGCTTTTTGTATACCATGCAATAAATTGCACGGTACGCAATTTATTGCATGCTATTTTTTGCATGGTCATACTTTTCTAGCTTATAATATAAATTTCGAACGGAAATCCCTAACGCTTTTGCAGTTTGTGTTTTATTCCCATCAAATCTCTCCAAATATTCATGAATAATATTCCCTTCAAACTCTGTTACTAAATGTTCAAGTGGCTTTTCTTCTAATTCAGGTAATAAATGAGATTGCTTTGACTCCACCTGCTCTTCATTATGTAATGGTGGTAAATGTTGTACATCAATATAGATCTCGTTATAATTCATAAAAATAATCGCTCGTCCTAAAATATTTTCAAGTTCTCTCACATTTCCTGGCCATTCGTATGATTGTAAATATAAAATAGCTGAATCAGTGAGCCCTTCTACATTACGACCATAATCTTGATTAATTTTTTGAATCAACCTGTCCGCAATTTTCGGTATATCTCCTTTACGTTGACGAAGAGATGGAATTTGAATTGGAATTTTATTTAATCGATAATATAAATCCTCCCTAAACTTCCCTTCTAGAATAGCCTTTTCTAAATTCACATGTGTCGCTGCAATTACTCGAACATTAATGGGTATCGCTTTCGTCCCACCAACTTTTACAATTTCTTTTTCCTGCAATACACGAAGGAGTTTCGCTTGTGTATTTGCAGATAACTCCCCTATTTCATCTAAAAAAATACTACCGTTATTCGCTTCCTCAAAGAACCCACGTTTCCCGCCTCTTTTCGCTCCAGAAAACGCCCCTTCCTCATAACCAAATAATTCACTTTCTAACAACGTCTCCGAAATGGCCGCACAGTTTACACGGACGAATTTATTGTATTTTCGATTACTTCCATTATGGATTGCATGTGCAAACAATTCTTTACCAGTCCCAGATTCACCGCGTAACAGTACCGTTGCTGGTGTATTCGCTCCTAGCTTCGCCTGTTCGATAGCTGCCGTTGTTTCATCTGAATTTCCGACAATATCATCAAATGAATATTTTGCTTCTAATGTGCGAATAATTTGCCTTGCTCTATTCAATTCATTTGTTAACTTTTGAATTTCCGACACGTCACGGATAACGCCAACGCTTCCTTTCAATATTCCATCCACAATAACTGGCGCTACGTTTACAATTACATCGCGCTTTTTTTGCCCAATCTTCATATGTATTCCGCGCACCGCACGACGCGTTCGAAGTACTTTCATATGCATACTTTCGCCTTCTACAATATCAGTTGTAGCAGGCTGCCCAATAATATCTTCTTCTGTTAGACCCGTTAATTTCGTATATGCCGGGTTAATGACTAAACCTCTTCCTTTTTCATCCACAACCGAAATCGCTTCTTCAGATGAGTTGATAATTGCCTCTAATAGTGTTTGAATTTCTTTTAAGTCTGTAACTTCTTCCGCTAAATCTACAACTTCTGTTATATCTTTAAAAATTGCAAATGCCCCTTGTACCTCTCCGCCTTCTTTTAATATCGGTATACGCGTTGTAATAATTTTCTTTCCATTCTCTAATGTTAGTTCATAATTTACTTCTATTTGTTTCGTACGTATAATGCGAAGTAATTTACTAGTGGGAATGACTTCTAAAATATATTTTCCTATCGCCTCTTCTTTTTTATATCCGATAATACGCTCCGCACTTTTATTAAAAAGACGAACTTGTCCCTCTCGATCAATTACGATCATGCCGTCATGCGTAGAATTTAAAATTAATTCTCCTTGTTGCGTTTGTTCCTCTAACCGCCCAATTAACCCTTCCTTCTCATGCGCTAATCCTGTAACAATTTTTGCAATATCACCTGGTATAAGAAGAGTGTCTTTTTTCTTTTTTTCCAATAAAACTTTATGTACATCATCTTCACCTGTCATATCAAATATTACATCGATATGCATAAAAAGAAATGGAGTTACACTTTCTCCAATTGAAATTCCATATTCCTTAGCAATTTGTAATCCTTTTGCCAACGGATTTATATCAATAATCCCTATAATTTGAAATATATTCGAACTATGTAACAGATTCAGCAGTGCGCTCCCGCCTTCACCTGCACCAACAATTAATACTTTTTGTTTCATATATTACACTTCCTCTCGAAGTAACTCTGCAAATTTTTTCACACCCTTATCTTACTCGTTCAGCACCCTCTTGACAAACCCCCTTTCCGTATAACATCATTAAAATATACGAAATAATCTGAAAAGGAGAGTTATGTATGCAGCGTTACGTTGCTCTACTATTAGCACTCATCCCTATTTCATTAGCTGTGTTTGGTATAAAGTTAATGAGAGATACTGTATTCGGGATTCTATTTCCACCAATCTCTATACTGTGGTTACAATTTTTAATCGGTTCTCTCTGCTTCGGGCTCGGGTTTTATATCTTCGGTGGCTTCGTCTTGCACCGAGACCGTAAACGAAATAAAGTACAGGCTCGCTTTAGAAGATAGGAAGGCCCCACTATTTATAAATAAAAAAATGAGACCGTTACACGCGGTCTCATTTTTTTATTGGCAACAACGTTCTTGCCGTTTCAGGGTAATCAGTAATAATCGCCGATATATCCATATCAAAATATTTACGCATAAGCGTTTCTTCATTAATTGTATAAGGGCGAACCTCTACACCACTTTCCATCGTTAGTTCAGCAATAGCATCTTGAAGGTAACGATAATTCGGATGTACTGCTGTAGCCCCCATTTTTTTCGCGTATGCCCACGGACTATGCAAACCTTCGCGATATAAAATTGCTGTTTGAATATCAGGAGCCATCATATGACACCGTTTCATACTGTAGTGATTAAACGAAGAAAATATAACACGATCCTCTAAACTAAATTTCCGTACAAGCGTTATAACTTCTTCCTCTAAACCTCTGTATGGAATTTTATTATTTTTAAGTTCAATATTAAGTAGCAAACTCGTTTGTTCAAGCCATTCTAATACCTCTTCTAAAAGTGGTATTTTACAAAACCCTACTTTATCACCAAATTTATAACTTGCATCTAGCTTGCATAAATCCTCATATACATAATTCCGAACCGCACCTTTTCCATTTGTTGTTCGGTCCACCGTTTCATCATGAATGACGACAACTTTTCCATCTTTCGTTAATTGAACATCAAGTTCAATTCCATCCGCTCTAAAAGACTCAGCCGCTTCAAATGAAATCATTGTATTTTCTGGGTACGTTCCAGCCGCACCACGATGTGCAAATATAAGAGTCATCCTCACTCCCCCAATCTTATGCTATACTATACGAAAAAGGAGGTACTTCTATGAGACCATTACAAATTTCTCCAGATACTGCAGTCCGCTTATCAAAAGCACTAGGTGTTCCACTTGAACAACTCATGCATATGCCGCAGCACATTTTAATTCAAAAGCTAGTTGAATTAGAAAAACAAAATAAAGACGAAGAGTAATACAGTCCTGTTTTGCAGGGCTTTTTATTTCCCTCCATTATACCATGGATACTTTCCCTACTAAAATTCTTTAATAGATGTACTTCGGTGCCATTTAGCCGTTCCTTCATCATATAATAATGAATTACATCTTTTCTTTTTTGTTACAAGTCATAAAGAAAGCAGACTATTTATTTATAACTCCCCATTGCATCCTTAAAACACGATAATACAAAACTAGAAACCCTTTATATTATTTTTTATTGAACGTGAGGAGCATCCCCTGATTCGTATAGTTCTTTCGCCTTTTCCTCCCCGAATGTAGTTAAAATATAATGTTGCTCTTCTAACGCATCCATTGCTCTAGTTGCTTTACAAACGCTATCTTCTTGAGCATCCGAGAAATAATTGTGATCTTCTACAATTTTACTAAAATCTTTTTTCACCCATCTATCAGCAATTGCTAAAAGCTCATTTTTCTTCGCAAAACTACTCTTATTTATAATTTCTTTTAATTTTTTAGCATTATTTTGAATCATTGGGATAGAGCCCGATTTTCGTTCTGCCACCACTTTTTGATGAGTCATGTGATGCATCGCTGTAATGACTTCTCTTTCAGTAGAATTTTCAGTAACATACACATCAACAAAGACCCCATCTACCTCTCTACCTACTATTATTTGGTCTTCTTTTTTATCTATTTGAGCGCTCACTTCTTTATCTACTGGATTATCTGCAAGTTCTAACATTCCAAATGTAACTGCAATAGCAAGAACTCCCATAGCTACTACTATTCCTAGCCAAGTTGAAATTTTATTTTCCATTCCCCTTCTCCCTATCTATATCTATTTTATCGCCTTATAAAAAACTCACTTACATGTAATATTACTGAAAATAGGTTTTATTTTCCACACTATCAAATAATCTCTTTTTCCCAACAAAATAAAAAGACCAACGAATTATAATATTCATTGGTCTTTAAATAAAAAGTTCATTGGTTTTAAATTTGATATCGAGTATCAATTTCAAGAATTATTAAGCTTTACTAAAGCTTAAATCCCTTACTACTTTTACTCTCAACTAGCTTTATGTTCAAGTCTCAGCTTATCCGCAACCATTGCGATAAACTCAGAGTTCGTAGGTTTTGCTTTTGACATGGATACTGTATAACCGAATAAGGACGAAATAGAATCAATATTCCCACGGCTCCAAGCTACTTCAATCGCGTGACGAATTGCTCGCTCCACACGGCTTGCTGTGGTATTATATTTCTTTGCGATATCTGGATACAATACTTTCGTAATCGATCCTAATAATTCGATATCGTTGTATACCATGGAGATTGCTTCTCGTAAATACATATATCCTTTAATATGAGCGGGTACACCAATTTCATGAATGATACTCGTAATACTCGCATCTAAATTTTTCGGTTTTCCATCTACTGTTGTTGCTGATCGGAATGATGGTAGTGGACGTTTAATCATAGCATTTGCTTTACCACTCACTTGACGAATATGACTCGTTAAATTCTCCATATCAAATGGTTTTAATATGAAATATGAGGCACCTAAGTCAACTGCTTTTTTCGTCACATCTTCTTGCCCGAATGCTGTCAACATAATTACGCTAGGCTGTTTTAACCTTTCAATATTTCGCATTTTTTCCAATACAGCTAAACCATCTAAGTGTGGCATAATAATGTCTAAAACGAGTACATCAGGTTGCTTATCTGTTAATAAGTTTAAACACTCTTGACCATTATAAGCAGTACCAATTACTTCCATATCATCTTGAGCAGCTACATAGCTCTCTAACATTGATACTAGTTCTTTATTATCATCCACAAGACATACTTTAATTTTCTCCACAGCTTTTCCTCCCTTACCGAATCGATTCTCCGACATGTGTATCCTTCTAGGCTACATGAATTGTTCGACAATTGTGTGAAAATTCCCTTTTAAAGTTTCTTACTTTCCGATAAAATCACAAAAAAATATGTTTATCGTTCATTTATTCCCTTTCGCAACACATTCCATCATAGAAATACAACGAAACGTTCAACCCTTTTCTTTTATTTTACAACAAAAAACACCTCTTGCGGAGCTTTTACAAAATTTCAACGAATTTTTCAACAGAAAAAGCGAGCTAATATGTATTAGCTCGCTTTTTTCTCTTGATCATAAATATTAATTCCAGCTTGATGTAACATCCATTCAATATGAACACCATATCCTGATGTTGGATCATTTACAAATACATGTGTAACAGCACCAATTACTTTTCCATTTTGTACAATTGGACTTCCACTCATTCCTTGTACGATACCGCCCGTTTTCGCTAATAGACGTTTATCTGTTACTTTTATTACCATACCCTTTGTAGCTGGGAATTTTTGCTGCACTGTACTAACGACTTCAATATCAAACGCTTCTACTTTATCTTGATCAATAACTGTTAATATTTTTGCCGGTCCTTCTTTTACTTGATGAGATAATGCGATAGGCATTGCTTTATCCATTATACCGTTTTTCATATTCGTATTTAATTTTCCAAAAATACCATATGGACTATTAATTGTAATATTGCCAATCACTTCACGATCTGGTGAAAATCTTGCTAATTTCTCGCCTGGATTCCCATGACTGCCTCTTTCAATTGATGTAACTGTCGAGCGCATAATTTGTCCATCTTCGACTTGAATCGGCTTTTTTGTATCATTATCAGAAATAACATGACCAAGCGCCCCGTATTTCATAGAATCCGGATGAACAAATGTCATCGTTCCAATTCCAGCTGCCGAATCACGGATATACAAGCCAATTCGATAAGACGCTTCACCATTGTCTTTTTGCGGCGTTAGCTTCGTGCGAATATATTTTCCATCTCTTAGCAATACAAGATTAAGCGGTTCACCTGTTTCTCCACTATTATGAATAAACGGTGCTACATCACTCATTCTTTCAATGGTTTTACCATTAATTTCAGTAATCATATCTCCAATTTGTACACCTGCTGTTTCACCAGGAGATATTTTACCTTTTTCAGTTTGAATTAAATGATGGCCTACAACAAGTACACCTTTTGTATTTAATTTCACACCAATTGATTGTCCACCTGGAATCACTTTAAAATCTTTTAACACTTTCACATTTACTTTTTTCACTGGAAAACCCGCAAGCTGAAATACCATATCAGCTTCACCATTTTGATGAGAATTTACCATAAGTCCTTGTTTTTGTTCATTCGAACTCACTGTAAATACATGACGATTTGTGGATGAAGCTTTGAAAACTGGTAATGATGTTATTTCTGATTGTTGTCCTTCAAAAACAACAAGTTGTTTCGGTGATGAAATAAACGTTCGAAGCGGTTTAAAACATCCAATAAAAACTAAAGAAACAAGGAGACAAAGACCTATTATTTTTCGAAATTTTTCTAATTTCAACTTGTTCACTCTCCTCGCTCCTACCCCACATTCAGCCTCTTGGCTTCACTTTTTAATCTCTCCTTGCAGTGCTTTATTTATAACCGGAAGAATTAAGAAATCGTCATTTGAGAAAAAAAGCTATCCATTACTGGATAGCCTCTGCTGTCTGTTTAAAATGATGCGCTTGCGTAAGTAATTCTTTCGCATGCTCCGTCGTTAAATCTGTGATTTCCACACCAGAAATCATTCGAGCTATTTCTGTTACTTTATCCTCCATAGTTAAAACAGTAACTGATGTAATTGTCCGATCATTCGCTACTTGTTTTCGAATAAATAAATGCGAATCTGCCATTGAAGCTACTTGAGGTAAGTGCGTAATACAAAGTACTTGCGAGTTTACTGATACTCGATAAATTTTTTCAGCAATAGCCTGTGCGACCCGGCCACTTACACCCGTATCCACTTCATCAAAAATAACAGATGCAACCCCTTGATGCTTAGAAAAAATGCTTTTTAAAGCTAAAATGATACGAGATAACTCTCCGCCAGAAGCAACCTTTGAAAGTGGTTTTAGCGGCTCTCCTGGGTTCGTCGAAATATAAAATTCCACATGATCGTAACCATCCGCCGTAAGTCTTACCGGCGCACCTTCCACAAGGGGCTCTTCTGCATTTCCTTCTCTCTTCATAATTCTCACTTCAAATTTCGTTTTTTCCATATATAATTCTTTTAATTCCTGATGAATTGCATTTGTAAGGTGTTCTGCAAGCTCATGACGCATATTACTTAACAACGTTGCTTCTTTCAGAATAACACTTTCTAATTCCTTCAACTGTTTCTTCGTCGTTTCAATATGAACGTCTTTATTTTCAATTGTAAATATTTCTTGTTCAATTTTATCTGCATACGCTAAAATCTCTTCTACAGTATTTCCATATTTTCTCTTTAGCATACGAATTTCATTCAAACGTGTTTCGATTTCATCTAAACGATTTGGATCATATTCCATCATATCGAGCTTTTCTCTCAGTTGATATGCAACCTCTTCTAATAAGTAATAACTATTTGCAATTGAATCATGATTCTCTTGATACATTTCATCTAAATGTGTAATACTTTCCATTTGTCCCATTGCGCTTCTTACATTATCTAATCCTTGTCCGTCAGCACTCAATGAACGATATGCATCACCTAATGCTTTATAAATCTTTTCAAAATTAGAAATTTGCAATCGTTCCTCAGTTAATTCATTTTCTTCATCCATCTTTAAATCAGCTTTGCGAATTTCTTCATGCTGAAATTGAATTAAATCTAAGCGATGTGCCATCTGTTGTTCATTTTCACTTAACGATTTCAATTGTTTTTTTAATTTTTCATAGTCAGCGTATACGTTTTGATATATGTCTAGTTGTTTAACGATTCGATCCCCATCAAAGTGATCAAGCATAAACAGATGTCGTTCTTCATTCATTAAATCTTGCGTTTCATGCTGTCCATGAATATCAACAAGTGTTTTCCCAATTTCTTTTAATATGCTAAGTGTAACAAGCTTCCCATTTACACGACATACACTCTTCCCGTTCGCAGCAATATCACGCTTTAAAATAATCATGCCATCTTCTATTTCTATATCTAACTCTTCTGCCTTTTCAATACATGGATGCTTATCATCTTCAACATAAAACAGCCCTTCAATCTCAGCCCTTTCTGTTCCATATCGAACAAATTCTGCTGACCCACGGCCACCTACAAGTAAACTAATCGCATCAATAATAATCGATTTTCCGGCCCCTGTTTCACCGCTTAAAACCGTTAAACCTTTTTGAAAAGAAATATTTAATGCTTCAATAATAGCAAAGTTTCTAATCGATAATTCCGATAACAATGCCCCATTCACCTCGTTATAAAATAATCCCTTACTAAAGGATTTTCTCATTTCTTCATTCAAATAATCATGCTATATATTTGTATGTATATACTCTTCTAACCCGCTTCATTGTACCAAACATTTGTTTTACGGGTCAATCCATCTATTTTCTAACTTTATGCAAACAAAATATTATATTACAATTGAAAAATCATATTTTTGACCAATAAAAATATCTTGTTCACTTCCCACTTTACGATGGAAAGCAAACAAGATTTTTTGTTACAACATATTTAAGAAACGATCAGAGACAACACCTGTATCGTCAGGTGTACGGCAAATAATTAAGCAAGTATCATCACCACAGATGGTTCCGATGATCTCATCCCACTCTAAATGATCAATAAGTGCTCCAAGTGAATGAGCGTTACCAGGCAATGTTTTTAGCACAAGCATATGTCCTGCCGTGTCTAATTTTACAAATGAATCCACTAGATTTCGTTTTAATTTTTGTAACGGGTTAAATCGTTGATCTGCTGGCAAGCTATATTTATAGCGCCCATCATGTAATGGCACCTTCACTAAGTGCAGTTCTTTAATATCGCGCGATACTGTTGCTTGCGTTACATTAAATCCCTCATTACGTAAAATATCAACTAATTCATCTTGTGTTTCAATTTCTTTGTTTGCAATAATTTCCCTGATTTTAATATGGCGCTGACCTTTATTCATACATTTGCACCTCACACTATCTCTTACCATAGTTTAAACATTGGTATACTTCACTTATTTATGTTAACTTATAATTCGTTTCTTGTACACAATTGTTTTTACAATCATTATACAATTACAGCAAAAAGAGGAACAACATATGTTATTCCCCTTTCCCTTTTTGTTTTAGAACGTCATGTGCTTCTGTAACAACTTGCTCTATAGAAATCGGAGAATGATTTTCGCCATTCTCACGTTCACCATGCCATTTCAGATGAATTAAAAATTCAATATTACCATCCCCACCCGTAATTGGTGAGAATGTTAAACCTTCCACATCATAGCCCTCTTTTAAAGCAAAATCGACAATCATTTCTACAACAGCTTCATGTACTTTTCTATCACGAACGATACCTTTTTTCCCAACTTGCTCTCTTCCAGCTTCAAACTGCGGTTTAATTAACGCTGCTACATCTCCGTTAGGCATAAGCATTGTTTTTAAAACTGGCAGTATAAGCTTTAATGATATAAATGAAACATCAATACTTGCAAATTGAGGTAAACCACGTTCTAAGTCTGCTGGTGTCACGTAACGGAAGTTTGTTCGTTCCATTACAACAACACGCTCATCCTGACGTAATTTCCACGCTAGTTGATTGTATCCTACATCTAATGCATAAGATAATTTCGCTCCATTTTGAAGCGCGCAATCTGTAAAGCCACCAGTTGATGAACCAATATCTATCATAACTTTATCTTGTAAATCAAGATGAAATGTCTCTAATGCCTTTTCAAGTTTATAACCACCACGACTTACATACGGCATAACTTGTCCCTTCACCGTAATCTCAGTATCTTGCGAGATTTTCTCTCCTGGCTTATCAAGTCTCATCTCATTTGCATATACGAGTCCGGCCATAATGGCGCGCTTTGCTTTCTCACGCGTTTCTATAAGTCCTCGCTCTACTAATAGTACATCTACTCTTTCTTTTTTTACGCTCATTTGTTACGCCCTTTTTTGTTTTGATGGAATCATTGTATGAATACGGTCTACAACAGCATCTGTCGTTAAACCAATTTCTTCTAATAATTTTGTTACACTTCCGTGCTCTATGAAGCGGTCTGGAATACCCATTCGTTCAACTAATGCACTATGGTAACCATTTTCAGATGCAAATTCAACTACTCCTGTTCCAAAACCACCGATTAAACAAGCTTCTTCAATCGTTAAAATCGGTATATTCTTCCCTAGAAGATCATGTAAATATGCTTCATCCATTGGTTTAATAAAGCGAGCATTCACTACTTTCACTGAAACCCCAGCTTTTTCAAGACGCTCAGCTGCTTCCATTGCCATTGGTATTGTCGTACCAAACGTTAAAATAGCTGCTTGTGTACCCTCTTTTAACGTCTCCCACGTACCGATTGGAATCGCCTTTAATTCTTCATCCATATGAACGCCAAGTCCATTACCACGAGCATAACGCAATGCGATTGGTCCATCTTCATATTGCATCGCCGTATAAACTAAATGTTGCCCTTCATTTTCATCTTTCGGCATCATAAGCACCATATTCGGCAAGTGACGTAAGAATGAGATATCAAATACGCCTTGATGCGTTTCACCATCTGCTCCTACTAATCCCGAGCGATCTATTCCGATGAAAACATTTAAATTTTGGCGGCATATATCATGAACAACTTGGTCATATGCTCTTTGTAAAAATGTCGAATAAATTGCTAAGAATGGCTTCATTCCTTGCGTTGCCATACCTGCTGCCATTGTTGTAGCGTGCTGTTCTGCAATACCTACATCAATCATACGATCTGGGAATTCTTTTTGGAATTTCTCAAGTTTTGATCCAACAGGCATTGCAGGTGTAATTGCTACGATACGCTCATCCGCTCTCGCCAGCTTAAGTACTGTTTCACTAACGACAGCACTCCATGCTGGTGCAACTTCTTTTGGCTTAACGAAGTCACCTGATTCAATTTTATAAGGTCCTGTTCCATGCCAAGTTCCAATAACGTCACTCTCAGCCGGTTTATAACCTTTTCCTTTTTTCGTAATAACGTGAACAAGTACTGGGCCTTTTGTTTTCTTTGCATATTGCAACGTTTCGAATAACTTTTCATAATCATGCCCATCGACTGGACCTAAATATGTAAAGCCTAACTCTTCGAAAAAGACACCAGATACTAGTAAATATTTAAGACTATCTTTTATTTTCTCTGCTGTCGCAGCCACTTTCCCGCCAACTGCTGGGATTTTCTTTAATATATACTCTAATTCATCTTTTACCCAGTGATATTTTCCTGCGGTACGTAAACGACCGAGTACATTATGAAGCGCACCAACGTTTGGTGCAATTGACATTTCATTATCATTCAAAATAACAATCATGTCTGTTTTTTCATGTCCAATATGGTTCAATGCCTCTAAGGCCATTCCACCTGTTAAAGCACCATCTCCAATAATTGGTATAACATATTCTTTCGTTTTCTTTAAATCACGTGCCAGAGCCATTCCCATTGCAGCCGATAACGAAGTCGAGCTATGACCAGTTTCCCATACATCATGCTCACTCTCGCAACGTTTCGGGAAACCACATAGACCTTGATATTGCCTTAATGTACCAAACTCTTTCGCGCGTCCAGTTAAAATTTTATGTACATAGGATTGATGTCCTACATCCCATAAAAATTTATCTTGCGGGCTATCAAATAATTTGTGCAGAGCAATTGTGAGTTCTACTACACCTAAATTAGGTGCAATATGTCCACCTGTTTGAGAGAGCTCTTCAATTAAAAACTTACGAATATCCTCACTCAATCCCTCTAGTTCACTGATAGACATATCTTTCAAAAAACTAGGGTTTTGAATTTGCGTTAGATCCACATGGATCACTCACTTTCATTTCATAATCTGTCAACATGTCAAATATTATAAAAAACATTTACACAAAACAAGAAATTCTCTTTTCTATTTTTCGTCTTGTCCCGCTATTAACCAGTCTATTGCGCCTTAATCCTATTATAAACCATATTTCTTTAGGCGATGAAAAAAATAGCCGCTAACACGAAGTGATAACGGCAATGTAATCTACATATATTTTTGCCAATAACAAGAAAAGAAAAACCTTTTCCTACATTTATATCATAAAATGATGAATGACTCAACAAATGAAAACGCTGTTATATTAGTTATTACGTTTTGCAATCAAATCGCAAATAGATAGTAAATATTCATCTTGTAATTGCAAGGAGCTAATTGCACCTTTTGCTTCTGCAATTGTTTCTTCTAAAATATCCTTTGCTCTATCTACAGTAAACAACGTCGTATATGTGCTCTTTTCATTAGAAAGATCGCTACCAATCGGTTTTCCAATCTCTTCTTCGGTGCCTTCGACATCTAAAATATCGTCTCGAATTTGGAAAGCTAGACCGATATATTTAGCAAACGTAAGCAACTTTTCTTCTTGCTCTTCTGTCGCATCAGAAAGTATCGCACCCGCAAGTACAGCAAATTCAAGCAGTTTTCCGGTCTTATGTTTATGGATGTACTCCAATTCATCAATCGTAAGGCGTTTCCCTTCAGCTTCCATATCTGCCACTTGTCCGCCAACCATTCCTTCTGGTCCTGCTGCTTTTGCAAGTTCAAGTACAAGTCTTACTTTTTTTTCTGCAGAAATTTCTTTTTGCTCATATGCCATAATAACTTGAAAAGCATACGTCAATAAGCCATCTCCTGCTAAAACTGCCATCGCTTCACCAAATACTTTGTGATTTGTGGGCTTTCCTCTTCTTAAATCATCATCATCCATACAAGGTAAATCGTCATGAACTAACGAATATGTATGAATCATTTCAAGAGCACAAGCTGCACCTACTCCAAGATTTCTTTCTTTCCCAAACGCTTGTAATGTTGCAAACAAAAGTAACGGGCGGAGACGTTTTCCACCCGCTTCTAAAGAATATGCCATCGCTTCACGAAGTACATTTGGACATTGTAATTCATTTGCATAGCTTACAAGTTTCTCTTCTACGAAAGTTTTACTTTCCTTCAAAAAAGTATCAAAAGCAATCGTCACTATGCTTCATCTCCTAAAGCAGTAAACGGTTCAAGCTCTCCATCTTCCCCAAGAATAACTGCCATTTGTTCTTGTACATTCTTCAACTTCTCATCACAAAGCTTAGATAATTCCATACCCTCTTTAAAATAAGAAATCGCTTCTTCTAAAGGTACGTCACCTTGTTCTAGCTTAGAAACAAGATGCTCAAGTTGCGAAATTGCCTCTTCAAAGCTTAATTTATTTTCCATTATTCAATTCACGCTCCTCTATGCCTGATACGCTACAATCTAGTATTCCATCTTGTAATTGAACTGAAACAGCATCTCCAAGGCTTACATCTTTCACACTTTTTAACACTTGCTTCTCTTCATCATATACAAGCCCGTACCCTCTCATCATTACTTTAAGCGGACTTAACGCTTCAAGTTTTTGAGCAGCTCTTACAAAGGCAAATTCTTTCGTTTGAAGTAACGTTTGCATTTCACGTTGTAATTGCTTTTGCAAAGTTTCAACAGCTACCTTCGTTTGAATAATTTTTTGAGATGGGTGGTGCTTCTCTAAATAAAATGAAAGTTGCTTTAACTGATTCACCTTTTTATCAATATAGCGCTCTTTCGCTAAAACAAGCTGTTCTAGCGCTCTATCTAATTGCTCTTCCTTTTGCTCATATACTTGTCTTGGATAACGGAACGCATACGATTTTTGCAACACTTGTAGTTTTTCTTCTTTTTTATGTACTAACTCTTTCATTGCTCTTTGCAATCTCAGAGTTCTTTGTAATACCTTTTCTTGTAACTCTATAATATTAGGTGCTGCTAGCTCAGCTGCTGCAGTCGGTGTTGGTGCGCGTAAATCTGCAACAAAATCTGCGATTGTAAAGTCCGTTTCATGGCCTACTGCCGAAATAATAGGAATTTCACTCTTAAAGATTGCTCTTGCAACCATTTCCTCATTGAAAGCCCATAATTCCTCAATAGAACCTCCACCACGACCAACGATTAGTACATCTATCTCTCCCATTTCATTCGCTGTACGAATCGCTTGTACAATCGAGGGAGCCGCTGACTCCCCTTGTACAAGTACCGGAAATACAATAACATTCCCAATTGGATAACGACGTTTAATCGTTGTTATAATATCACGAATCGCTGCTCCTGTTGGCGACGTAATCACACCTATTGTTTTAGCGTAAGGAGGAATTGCTTTTTTATAAACTTGAGAAAAAAGTCCTTCTTCTTCTAAGCGAACTTTTAACTGTTCGTACGCTAAATGTAAATTTCCGACTCCGTCAGGCTGCATGTCTTGAATATAAATTTGATAAGAACCACTCGCCTCGTAAACAGAGATTTTCCCTTTCACGAGTACCTTCATCCCATTTTCAGGTTTGAATTTAATATTACGATTATGACCCGCAAACATAACCGCTGCGATTCTTGCATTTTCATCTTTCAATGTAAAATACATGTGGCCACGGCTATGATTTTTAAAGTTGGAAATTTCACCTTTTAACCAAACAGACTGCAAATGCGGATCATATTCTATTTTTGTTTTTATATAGCGTGTTAACGCTGTAACGGTTAAATATTGCTTCTCCATTTCTCTCTCCTCATAGCCGACTCAAATTATTTACAAACGACACCTGCACGTTTGGCAGATTCAACAGTATTATGAAGAAGCATTGTGATTGTCATTGGACCAACACCCTTTGGCACAGGTGTAATGTAACCCGCAACATCTAACACGTTGTCAAAGTCAACATCACCACAAAGTTTTCCTGTTTCTAAACGGTTAACACCAACGTCAATTACAACCGCTCCTTCTTTAATATAATCCGCTGTTATCATTTTAGGTCGTCCAACAGCTACGATTAAAATATCAGCTAACTTCGATAACTCTTTCATATTTTGCGTCTTAGAATGACAATATGTGACAGTTGCATTTTCATTTAAAAACAATTGCCCCACTGGTTTACCGACAATATTACTTCTTCCAATTACTACTACATGTTTTCCAGAAATATCAAGATTTGTTTCTTTTACTAATTCTACAATACCATGCGGTGTACATGGAAGGAATGTATCTTGTCCCGTCATCATACGTCCCACGCTGATTGGGTGAAATCCGTCTACATCCTTTTCTGGTGAAATTCTTTCAATGATAGCTTTTTCTTCAATATGTTTTGGTAAAGGTAATTGCACTAATATGCCATTAATACGGTCATCGCCATTTAAGCGATCGATTTCAGCAAGCAAACGTTCCTCAGTAATTGTTTCAGGAAGTTCAATTAGCTCTGAGTAAATCCCTACTTGTTCACAGCCTTTTTCTTTTCCTTTCACATAAGAACGAGATGCTGGATCTTCTCCAACTAAAATAACTGCTAACCCTGGTACAATACCTTGCTCTTTCAACTTCACAACTTCTTCTGTTAATTGTGCTCGTTTTTTCTCCGCAACTTCATTTCCTTTGATGATTACTGCTACCATTTTAAGATTCCCCCTTAAAGAATTTACAGTGTATCTTTTATATTAGATAAAACGCCGTTAATAAAACGACGAGATTCCTCATCCCCAAATGTTTTAGCAATTTCAATTGCTTCGTTAATTGTTACGTTGTGTGGAATTTCTTCCATGTATTTCATTTCATACACAGCTACACGTAAAATACTGCGATCAACAATGCTAATACGCTCAAGCTTCCACTTTTTTAAGTTTTGACGAATCGCTTCATCGATTGCTTCTTTATTTTCTACAAAACCTACTACAAGTGACTCTAGAAACTCATTTGTTTCTTCGCCTTCATCTAGCGTGTTTTCCACTGCTACTTTCGGTTCTAATTCACCTGTAATATCCATTTGGTATAATGCTTGCATTGCTCTTTCTCTAGCCGTCCTACGTTTCATTGTAACTCTCCTTTATGCTTCAAGTCTTTCCTTATACTTTGTTATATTATTATAATTTATAAGCCGTCAATTCACTTACTCTTACAGTTTTCATTGATTTTCCAACCTTATAATACAATGATAATAACACAATTTATCGTTTCACACACGGGTTACAAGGCTGAAAAATAATAAAAAGATTAACTTCAAGTTCCATATCTTATCACAATGTACGTTTTTTGGAAAAACGACACATTTTCTTGTTTATTTCTTATTTTTTGAAATAGTATAATAATTAGAGGGTTGTAATTTGTGAAGAAATGAAACGATAAAAAAGATGCCTATGTTACTAGGCACCTTTTCATTCTTACACTGGTTCGATTTCTGTTTTTTGTGTTTCGAATGTTACGCCAACGATGTGAACATTCACTTCTTTTGGCTCAAGTCCTGTCATCGTAAAGAGTGCTTGGCGAATATTGTCTTGAATCTTTTGTGCAACAACTGGAATTGCTACACCAAAATACATTACAACATAAAGGTCAACGATAATATCTTCGTTTGCTAATTCAACCTTTACACCTTTACCATGATTTTTCTTACCTAACTTCTCAACAACATCTGTAGCAAAATTACCGCGCATTGCCGCTACACCTTCTACTTCAGCAGCTGCAATACCTGCAATTACTTCAATTACTTCTGGTGCAATTTCTACTTTACCAAGAGTTGTATCTTGACCCATATCTAACATATGTTCAGCCATGAAAAAAACCTCCTTTAATGTATCACTGCGTCACAAGTTCATGCTCTTCCAAAAATTTCGTATTAAACTCACCTTTTACAAAATCAGGATGATCTAGCAATTGCAAATGGAACGGGATTGTTGTATGTACGCCTTCAATGACAAATTCACTAAGTGCGCGCTTCATTTTTGCAATTGCCTCTTCACGTGTTTTTCCGTGAACAATTAATTTAGCAACCATCGAATCATAGAAAGGTGGGATTGAATATCCCGGATATACAGCTGAATCGACGCGAATACCAAATCCTCCTGGTGGTAAGTACATTTCTACTTTACCTGGAGATGGCATAAATTTTTTGGCAGGGTTTTCCGCATTAATTCGACATTCAATTGCCCAACCATTAAATTGTACTTCTTCTTGCTGTAACGATAACTTTTCTCCTGAAGCAACAAGAATTTGTTCTTTAATTAAGTCCATTCCCGTTACCATTTCAGTAACCGGATGCTCAACCTGAATTCTCGTATTCATCTCCATGAAATAAAAGGTTTTCGTTTTATATTCATAAATAAACTCAACCGTACCAGCACCTGTATAATCAACCGCTACCGCCGCTTTAACTGCCGCTTCACCCATCTGCTTGCGAATATCTTCATCAAGTGCAGGTGATGGACTTTCTTCTAATAGTTTTTGCAAACGGCGCTGAATTGTACAATCACGCTCTCCTAAATGAATGGCATTTCCGTGTGTATCTGCCATTATTTGAATCTCAACATGGCGGAAATCTTCAACGTACTTTTCTAAGTATACACCAGGGTTCCCAAAAGCGGTACTAGCTTCTTGCTGTGTAATTTGAATTCCTTTTATAAGCTCTTCTTCATGGCGTGCAACACGAATACCTTTTCCGCCACCACCTGCAGTCGCTTTAATAATAACTGGATATCCAATTTGATTAGCAAGCTCGATCGCTTCTTCGGTATTTTTAATAATCCCTTGTGAACCTGGTACAATCGGAACCCCTGCTTCTTTCATTGTATCACGAGCAACGTCTTTTGTGCCCATCTTTGAAATAGCTTCTGGACTTGGACCGATAAAAATCAAGTTACATTCACGGCATAACTCTGCGAAATCTGCATTCTCTGCTAAAAATCCGTATCCCGGATGAATAGCATCGCAGCCTGTTAACTTCGCAACGCTAATAATGTTCGTCAAATTTAAATAGCTTTCTTTCGAAATCGTTGGTCCTACACAATACGCCTCGTCTGCAATCTGTACGTGAAGTGACTCTTTATCTGCTTCTGAATAAATTGCAACTGTTTCAATATCCATTTCTTTACAAGCACGAATAATTCGTACAGCAATTTCCCCACGATTGGCTATTAATACTTTTTTTATCATCACAAAGACTCCCTTATTACGCTTTTACAAGAAATAGCGGTTGTCCATACTCAACAAGCTGTCCGTTATTAACAAGAATTTCAACAATTTCGCCCTCTACATCAGCATCAATTTCGTTAAATAACTTCATAGCCTCGACAATACATACGATAGAATCTTTCGATACTCTATCCCCAACACTTACATATGGAGGTGTATCAGGTGAAGAAGAAGAATAGAATGTACCTACCATTGGTGAGGTGATCTTATGTAGGTTTTCATCTTGAACAGTTTTCTTCTCTTCTTGTTTTGGCGCTTCTGCTTGCGCTGCTGCTACTGTCGTTTCAACTTCAACAGGCGCTACTGGTTGCATAGCTTGTTTTGCTGCAGGTGCTTGCACAGCAACAACTTCATTACCACGCTTTTTCATTTTGATTGTTGTACCGTCTTTTTTGTATTCAAATTCATCAATATTAGAGCTATCAATTAATTTAATTAATTCACGAACTTCTTGAATTTTAAACATGTAAAATCCACTCCCATACTCTTGTTTGTCCCGTTTTTACAGATTCTCGTCACGAAAACTAGATTGACTGTAAAAATACGATGTATTCTATTAGAAAATATATTTCATTAACTAATAGAAATATTTACTATTTCCATCTTACGATAAATTTTTTAAACATTCCAATTTATATTTCTTTATAATAAATCGAAACTCCTGTAAAAATATTATTCCAATAAAAATTTAATACCTAGTAATAATACCAAGTTTCACATGAAATTGGCAAGACCACTTCTTAAAAAACATTCACTACTTTAGCAAAACGTTACACAGCAAACATGCCATTCCCTCTCCACTCTTCACTACACCTATAGTCAATAACATATTTTTACCAAATATTATTTTTTTGTTTACACGCCGTTCATCATTCCTTCATATAAGAATAGTATGTTCAAAGTGTAGAAAATATATTGTGTCGAGGTGTGGAAATATGATATGGCTCATTCTCTTTTTACCTGCCGTAATCGTTTGGGCATGTGTTCTTTGCATCCACGTCAAATCCGGAAAAAGTAATCATCAGTACCATGAACCATTAATCTTTTACTCGCAACGTGTTTCTCCATTCCGAGTTGAACATAGTAAAAATAACTACAAAGACGAAATAGAAAAAAGCTATCGAAAATGATAGCTTTTTTCTATTCACACGTTTACTTACATACTCTATTTTACTATTTGCATACCCTTTGCTTAGTAAAAGATAATAATCCGCAGGGAAATCCCTGCGGATTAAAGTTTCACTTATTTCGCTGGTGGATCAAATTTCACACCTACATCTTTTGATCCGCCTTCACTTCTTACAAGTTGAATAATTTTATTTGCTTCTTTCTGTGAATGTTTTGCCGCTTTAACCGTTACTCTAATGTCAGTACCATCAGCTCTTACAAGAGCATCTGGATATCCTCCTTGAGATTTAATTACTGTCTCAAGTAATTCTTGCTTCGTTTCCATTGTCGTAATGGCATCAAAATTTTCTTTTGCTTTATTCTTTTCTGTTGCTGAAGCTTTTGTTGAACTCATCACTTCTTGTAATTTTGCTTTCGCTTCACTACGTTGATCTTCCATTTGCATACGTAAAGCTGTGAAATTCTCATCACTTGATTGAACTGATACATTGCCCTCTTTTTTACTTGTTTCTTTTTTTGCATTTTCTTTTTTGTCTGTTTCTTTATTTGTTGTTTCCTTGCTTGTATTTTCTTTTTTCGGAGTTTCTTTAGGCGCTTCGTTTGTTACTGCTTTATCAGTACCTTGTTTTTCTTGTCCAATCTTTTCACCTGTTGCCGGCGATGCTGTATTCATTTTGTCAGGAGTTGTCACGTAATACACAGATAGTACAACAACTAAACTTAACATCGTTAATAACCAAACTGTTTGTTTTTTTAACACTTTATTTCCTCCCTATCAATTTTTCGGTGAAACTGAAACGCGATGGGCCGGTACATCTAGCAGCCTTATCACAGCTTCTTTTACCATTGCTTTAACTTGTATATTATCCACTCCCTTTGCTACGACAAGAACACCACGTACTTTCGGCTTCTCTGTTCGTAAAACAACAGGAGTTTCTTTATCCCCTTCACGTATAATGACAGTCTTTTCATCAAGAGACTCGTCCTCTACTTCTCTCTTACCGCCTGTTTTATCTGTTTCACCTGTTGTTTGTGAGCGTTTCACTGTATTTTTTTCTAAAATTTTTTCTTCAGATGAATCTAAATTCACTTTAATCGTTACGTCTTTTACTCCTGCTATTTCTTCTAAAGCAGTTTTTAATTCTTGTTCATACGCTTTTTCATATTTTTCTACATTTGACATACTATCATTACTTTTTTGTCCGAAAGTTGGTACGTCTTTTTCTTGATTTTGAGTTTTTTGTTCTTTAAATACAGGTACTTCTTCTTTTTTACTTGAAAAGAGACTACTAGAAAACATAAGCAAAATTCCAAGTATGAGTAGGACAAGTAAAAACTTAGGTGTTACCTTTTTACCCTTCTCGTTGCTTTCTTTTTGATCCCCATTCAATAAGTTTCGAAAAAATGAGAACTTCGAATTTTTATCTTTATTGTCCATTTACTCTACCTGTCCTCCCTTCCATTTGAACTTGGATTTGTTTACCCTCTAGTTGCCACCTGCTTGAAAAGAAATCTTTCATTTCTACATTCGTTTCTTCCACTTTTTTTGGAGGCTCTTTCGTGTTAATTTCAATTGGCTTTACTGTTTCGATTGCATCATTTTTACTACGTTCTTTTTCTTTCAACGTCACAACAACAGATTGAATATCTTTCGCTGACTTTACTTCTTCTGTATTTTCTGCTGCGACTATTTGTATTTCAGAGACAGTCATACCATACTTTTTCTCAAACTCTTTTCCTACTTCTTTTTTCATTTTGGTAGCCATCTCTTCTAAACTATATGCACGTGTTAGAGCTTGTATTTCTTTTTTCTTCGAATCTATTGAATTTTTTACAGATCCTTCTGCTACGTACTTTTCTTCATTAAAATTTGCAATTACTTCATTTACATCTGTCTGCAATAGTTTAAAAAGGGGCGTTAAAATTAATACGACTAACAAAAGACTTACAACGAATTTAACGTATTTTTGCAAATTCGAATTTGGAAGAATAAGATGAAGCATTGTTGCTAAGAGCAAAAAAACGATAATATTTCTGATCCACTCTGTAACAAATTGCATACTCTTCACCTCCTACCGCATCATAAGTGTAATATTCCCCGCAGCAATAATAATTGTAATACTTAAAAAGAACATAAATGATACGATAGCTAAGCAAGCAAATACGTAAATGATGCTTCGTCCAATAATGTCTAAACATTGAATAATTGCTCCGCCGCCAACCGGTTGCAATACTGCTGCTGCGAATTTATAAATAAATGCAATACAGAAAATTTGAATCGCTGGAAAAGCAACAATTAAGCATAAAATGACGAGCCCAATAATTCCGACTGTGTTTTTCAATAATCCTGATGCGCTAATAACAGTATCTGCCGCTTCTGTAAACATCCTTCCAACTACTGGAATGAAGTTTCCTGTTACAAATTTAGCAGTTTTCACAGCTATTCCATCAGCAACAGCTGTTGCTGTCCCTTGTACAGATAATACTCCTAAAAAAATTGTTAAAAAGACACCGATAATCCCTACGCTAACGTTTTGCAGAAGCTTGGATAATTTCGTCACTTTATATTGATCACTCATTGTACTTACAATACTTAATATCGTTGCCAGTAATAAAAGTGGTAGAACGATATAATTCATAAGAAGCCCACTCGTATTCATTAAGAAAATGATAACCGGATGAAAAAATGATACAGATACAACCCCGCCCCCAGTTGCTATAAGCGCCAGCAAAATTGGCAATAACGCTAATATGAAATCTACCATTGTTTGTATCGTTTCTCTTGCATATGTCATAACGACATAAAAACTATTTAAAGCAAAAATAATAAGTACCATATACACAACAGCATCAGCAATTTTACTTACGCTACTTTTTGAAAAAGCGGATTGCAGTGATTGCAACAATGCACTAAAGATAGTGAGCATAATAAGTGTGCCAAGCAGTTTTCCATTAGCAGCAAGCTCATGAAATAAATATTTTAATAACCCTATCATCCACTCTTTTAGAGAGAATTCTTTTTCTCCCTTTACAAACTCCATAAAGCTCCCTTTTTGACTCTCTGGCAAATAGCCACCATATTTTGTAACAAGCCCGTCCCAAAATTGCTTCACATCTTCAATTCCGAGCTTATCCAATTGTTGATCAACGACGTTTGTTTCTACAGGAGAAGCTTGTACAACAACCGGTAAAGAAAAGAAAAGGAAGCAAGCAAATAGCAGCTTAGCTCCAAACCTCCTCAACATTCACTCCCCCTTATCCCGTCGGTAAAAATCCGAGAATAGTTTCAATTACAACCGTCAAAATAGGAATCGCCATAACGAGAATTAAGATTTTCCCAGCAAGTTCAATTTTCGAAGCGATGGCACCTTGACCAGCATCTTTTGTAATTTGGGCTCCAAACTCAGCAATATAAGCAATTCCAATAATCTTTAGTAACGTTTCCACGTAGACGTTACTAACTTTCGCTTCACTTGCTACTCTCTCAATCATTTGTAAAATAGAATGAATTTGATCGATTAAAATAAGAAACATCACGCTACCTACGAACACAATAAATAAAGATGTAATACTAGATTTATGCTGATTCAAAACAGCAGCTAAAAACGTAGCAACGAGGCCTAATCCGACAATTTGTATAATTTCGATTCGAACCGCCTCCTTTACTGGAAGAGAAAGACACTTTTAATCTTGTCAAATAGCGTGTTAATTAAAAATGCAACATGAAATAAAATGACGACAAAACCGACAAGGATAACCCAATTTGCAATATCCTCCCGCTTTAATTCTTTTAGTACAGTATGAATGAAAGCTAAAACAATGCCGATTCCGGCGATTTGAAATATTAATCCAACATCAATGGACATCGCCTTTCTCCCCCCTATAGCAGTAAAATTACAATAAGTAGCCCTGCTAGTACCCCTAAGCTCTTAATCATTTTTTCGTATTGCAGTTGTAGTGCTTTCGCTTCTCCTTCTTCTCTCTCCAAATGTGTAATACATAAGCGAATATGTTTTTGTTGTGATTCACGATCATGTTGCCCGAGCGTTTCACCAAATTGCTGCAGTATTTCATACTCAGTTTGTTGAAATGCGGTTAACTTCCAGTTCTCTTTCAAACTATCTATCCACGCTTCTCTTACTGTATGTTCCCCGCTTTGTAGTCTTCTGGCGAAACTTTGAAATATCCAATTTAATGGCTTTGGCATTTGTTTAACTAATCGCTCGGCAGCCTCAGATAAAGGTGTGTGTCCATACATAATTTCTGCTTCTAATGATTGAAGTGCTGATTTTAATAATCTAAGTTGCCTCGGCCTCTCACTATATCTTTTAGCGTATGAAAACCCGAAAAAGGTGCTGACCGCAACGATTAACACTGCACCGAATATTTTCACCATACGCCCTCAGCCTTTCTACTTGATAGCACTGGTTTTCCATATTTATCTTTCACCTGCATAACCGTTCCTGGACCCCTCGCTTTTGACAACTCCACAAACCTATCAAATATACCAAGCTCTAGCACTGCCTTTAGCGATGGACGTCTCACAACATCCTCATAGGAAAATCCGTGTGCACTTATAAAAAGCTGAACACCTGCATGCACTGCCTCCATAATTGCTTCACTATCTTCTTTACGGCCAATTTCATCTACGATCAAAATATCAGGACTCATAGAACGAATCATCATCATCATTCCTTCCGCCTTTGGACACGCGTCTAACACATCGACTCGGGTACCAAAATCATATTGCGGGATCCCTTTCACACAGCCAGCAATTTCTGACCGTTCATCAACGATCCCCACTTTACAAGAAGGAATTTCCGAAGCACTTACTCCTTGACTCATGCAACGAGCTACATCTCTTAAAAGTGTCGTTTTTCCCGTTTGCGGAGGGCCAATTACCATCGTGTTTAACCATCTTTTTTCATACAAATATGGCAAAAGCGGTTCAGCAATCCCTATTTTTTGACGAGCAATACGAATATTAAAGGAAGAGACATCACGAATCATTTTCACTGCGCTTTTTTCTGTAATGACTTTTCCCGCTAATCCGATTCTATGCCCCCCGCGAAGTGTCACATACCCACGTTTTAATTCCTCTTCCATCGTATAAATTGAGAATTGACTTAACTTATTCAGTAAGTAAATAGCATCCTCTGCAGTAGTGATATAGTCATAAAAAAACACCTTTCCGTGTGCAATACACTCTAGCGGTCTTCCAATTCGAACACGAATTTCCTCTAAAGCATCGTATTGCTTACATCCTTCAATTAAATACTTCATCGTTTTTGGTAAAACTTCTAATACCTCTTTCATCGGCTTCTCCCCACTATACTCGACTTACTATTTCAGTAATGCGATAAAAATACAGCAAATTCCAAGCGCTAGAAAAAAGAGCTTCAAGAAAGAAATTTCACTTGCTACACTCGCTATCCCAATTGTCATTGTTAAAATTAATACGGTAGGTCCAACAAACGCTAACATACCATTTATAAACAACGCTTTCTTCGCATCATTCACATAAAGCATAAGCAAAGCAGCAAATATCTCCGCACTACCTGAAAATAATCGAAGTGCTCCCATAACAAGCACGGATGTTTCCATTGCCGCTAGCCACTGTTTCATTCTTCCACCTTCTCCCGTAACAGTTACTAACTTCATATTCTAAAAAAAAATATATTTGTACAACCATATGCAGAGGTTGTCTATTTCAGAAGCAAAAACATAACTTTTCTCTAAAGCCCGCATTCTAATCTGAAGATTCATATTTTTACGTGGTATATTATGGTATATTTAGTTTAAAAGGGGTATAAGCCATGCAGCACGTCACTTTATTACCACTCGATTTATGCTATACAAATGTGATTTTCGAGCTATCAAGTGATCCACATATAAAAAATGCATTAGGGCTAACGGTAGAAAACATCGAAGACACGAAAACATTTCTTCTTTTCGCAATAGAAGAAGAACATCAAAAGAAATCATTATCGAGAATGATTGTAAATGAAGAGAATGAAATAATTGGCCTCACCACACTTAAACATATTAATAATGAGAAGAAGCAATCTCACATTGGTAGTTGGCTCGGCTATCCGTACTGGGGAAAAGGCTATAACGAGGCTGCTAAAAAAGAAATCTTTAAAATCGCTTTTTTAGACTTACAACTTTCCTACGTATTTGCTGGTGCTAAAATGAATAATATCCGCTCGTTAAAAGCACAAGAAAAACTACCTTATATTTCATTGCATGTGGAAAACAAGTTTCCAGACGAACACGCTGCACTAGAGAAAGAAGTAAAGTCACCTTGCTCTCTGCATGTCGTGTCACGTGAAAATTTTTTAAACTGGTTGGAATTACAGAGTGAGGAGGAAAAATATGAAGGCATTGAAAATTAGTTTAACCGTTGTAGTAGAATTAGCTCTTATTTATCTTTTTTCATTGTTGGTCGGTTGGTCATTTATAGAGACCTTTTTCCTTGGTAGTTTAGCAATATTTGCAATTATGTGGTTAATTATTATGAGTAACCATAGAAATAACATTACAGATCACGCAATAAGTAAAACATTAACTGGTGTTGAGACTGGCGAAATAAAACCATTTCAAATTGTTTTGACTCCATCTATTATGGGTACTCTTTCACTTGTTTTAGTCAGTTTTATTATAACAGCTATTTACTATATACCCTATTTCCTATAAAAAAAGCACTCGTGAATTATCACGAGTGCTTTTCTACTATGCACGAGAAACGTATTTACCTTCACCAGTGTTGATGATAAGCATTTCGCCTTCGTTAATGAAGATTGGTACCTGTACAACAAGACCAGTTTCTAATGTAGCTGGTTTTGTTACGTTAGAAGCAGTATCACCTTTAATACCAGGCTCTGTTTCTGTAACTTGTAATTCAACTGTGTTTGGAAGTTCAACACCAAGTACTTCGCCTTGGTAAGTCATGATTGCTACTTCCATGTTTTCTTTTAGG
This sequence comes from Bacillus sp. GC_Bacil_1, assembly GCF_026540675.1. Taxonomy (NCBI): domain Bacteria; kingdom Bacillati; phylum Bacillota; class Bacilli; order Caryophanales; family Bacillaceae; genus Bacillus; species Bacillus sp. GC_Bacil_1. The sequence goes on along the minus strand of NZ_JALNUG010000009.1, from coordinate 71,080 downwards.
AATTTAAGCTCGCGCTCGATTTGTTTTTCACCAAGCTCGATTTGCTCATAAGTTCCGTTATCCATAAATACGTGAGCCTCACCACTTGCGTATAAGTATTGCATACGACGGTTTTCGATGTGTGCTTTTTCTACTTTCTCACCTGCACGGAATGTTTTCTCCTGAACAGATCCTGTGCGAATGTTACGTAGTTTAGAACGAACGAATGCAGCACCTTTACCTGGCTTTACGTGTTGGAAATCAAGTACTTGCCAAAGGGCATTGTCCACTGAAATTGTTAAACCTGTACGAAAATCGTTTACTGAAATCATGTAAAAAAATCCTCCTGTGTATTACAAAATAATAAGTTCTTTTGGTGATTTCGTAATTACTTCATTACCTTCACTTGTCACAATGATATCATCTTCAATACGTACGCCGCCAATACCTGGAATATAAATACCTGGTTCTACTGTTACAGCCATACCGGGTTCAAGTACTGTATCAGAACGGAACGCTAAACCTGGCGCTTCATGGATTTCAAGACCTATTCCATGACCAGTAGAGTGTCCAAAGTATTCACCATATCCTTTTTCCGTTATGTAATCACGCGTTAGCGCATCAGCCTCGCGACCTGTTAAACCAGCTTTAATACCGTTCACACCACGTAGTTGTGCTTCTAAAACGATATTATAAATTTCTTTTAATTTATCAGATGGTTCACCGACTGCAATCGTACGAGTAATATCAGAGCAATACCCTTTGTAATAAGCGCCGAAGTCTAATGTAACGAAATCTCCTGTTTCTATCACTTTTTCAGATGCCACGCCGTGCGGTAATGCCGAACGAAGACCTGAAGCAACGATAATATCAAACGAAGAAGATGTTGCTCCTTGTTTTCTCATGAAAAATTCAAGTTCATTTGACACTTCAATTTCAGATACTCCCGGGCGAATGAATGATAGAATATGCTCAAAGGCAGCATCTGCAATCTGTGCAGCTTCCTTTAATATCTTAATCTCTGAATCAGTCTTTATCAAGCGTAACTTTTCTACAAGTCCAGAAGTTGGGATAAATTCAGCATCAATCGCTTCCTTATGCGCTGAATAAGAACTATATGTAAGAGTATCTTGCTCAAAACCAAGCTTTTGAATTCCAAGCTCTTTCACTTGCTTTGCCACTTCATCAATGATTAATCCTGCGTGCTGTACAATCTCATATCCAACCGCTTGTTTACTTGCCTGCTCGACGTAACGGAAATCTGTAATAAATTGAGCACGATCTTTTGAAATAAGAACTACACCTGCTGTTCCTGTGAAGTTAGCCATATATCTACGACTATGTTCATTTGTTAACAAAATACCGTCAATGCCAGCCTCACCAAATGCACTTCGTAATCTTTCAATTTTCTCCATTACTTTATGCCTCCCTCAATTTCTCCATTAATGCAAATAACGCTAACTTATAGCCATAAAAACCAAATCCAACAATTTGTCCTGCACAAACAGCTGCCGTCACAGATTCGTGACGAAACGATTCACGCTGATGAATGTTAGAAATATGTACTTCAATAACAGGAATCGAAATGCTCGCAATGGCATCACGAATCGCATAGCTATAATGCGTAAATGCTCCCGGATTTAAAATGATCCCTTCATATATATCTTCCGCTTCATGAATAATGTCGATAATGGCACCTTCATGATTCGATTGGAAACATTCTAACTCCACTCCCATTGTTTCCGCTTCTTGCTTCATATCTGCTTCAAGTGTCGCTAGCGTGCCCTTTCCATATACATTTACCTCACGAACACCGAGGCGATTTAGGTTAGGCCCGTTTACGAGGAGTAACTTTTTCATATTCTTAAAACTCCTTAATATTAAATATCTATACAATATTTTAACATAGGAGTTACTTATTTGAATAGTTCGTCTTCTCTCGCCCTTCTTGTTCTACTTTATTGCTATTTACTGCGTAAGAAACAGAATATGCTATAAACACACCATACAATATAAAAATACATATTGTCGTTACAATTGTCTCTTTTGGTAAATGGAGCGCACTTTTAATAACAGGAGCCATTAAACCCATCCCCAAAAACAGTAATGCCCACCAAAATAATCCATAAATAATTCCCGCAATAATCCCTTCAAACTTCGCAAAAAATGCTTTATACAAAAAGGCAATCAAAATTGAAAGAAGTCCCATACAAACTATTCCTGACACATTCCCCCATACACCTTCCTTCCAACTTCCAAACGCAAATGGTAAAAGGAAATAATTCGGTCCCGCCTCCGTGAATGAAAATATATGAAGGAAATACCATATCCCGCCCCAAAAGATTCCACCAAACAAACCGATTTGTACAAAATTCCTTGTTCCTAATTGTTCTTGACTCACATCGACACCTCCGCTCAATAGTATGCCCGAAACTATTTTGAAGCATGTTTAAATCCTGCGAAATTTGTCTATAAAAAGAATAAGAAATGTCCGACTCTCATAACATTTTCCCTTGTCATCTACTTGTATTTGCCGATAAAATAAAGGAAACTCGGTGATTGTCTTATTTCAAAACGACAGAACCCAGTATGACAATTGCCTCTTTTTCTACATAAGAGAGAAACAAATACAGGTTGGTGTTAACATGGCAGAAGAGTCAAAACAAATATATGGCGGGCAAGCGGTCATAGAAGGAGTTATGTTTGGCGGTAGAGAATATACTGTTACAGCGGTTCGTCGTAAAGATAAATCGATTGAATTTTATCGATTACCACGCGTTCGTAATAAAGTATTATCTATCCTAAAAAAAATTCCATTTTTACGAGGTATTGCCGCTATTGTGGATGCAAGTGCGAATGGAGCAAAGCATTTAAACTTCGCTTCAGAACGATTTGACGTCCACCCAGAAGATGATGAACAAATTGCAAATAAAAAAGAAGAACAATCAAAATTAACGATGGTATTAGGAGTTGCAGCTGTTGGCGTTTTATCTTTCATATTCGGTAAAGTCATCTTCACAGCAGTTCCTGCACTATTAGCTGAATTAACGAGACCGATTTTCCCATCTCATACTGGGCAAATCATTGTCGAAAGTGTCATTAAGCTCATGCTATTATTGAGCTATATATACTTTATTTCTTTAACCCCACTTATTAAGCGGGTATTTCAGTATCACGGTGCAGAGCATAAGGTAATCAATGCTTATGAGAATAACCTTCCTCTGACTGTAGAAAACGTTCAAAAGCAAACTCGCCTCCATTATAGATGCGGCAGTAGCTTTATTATATTTACAGTCATTATTGGAATGTTCGTTTATTTCCTAGTCCCTACAGATCCTCTTTGGGCACGAGTTATAAACCGAATTTTATTAATTCCAGTTGTACTTGGTATTTCTTTTGAAGTATTGCAATTTACAAATCGATTAAGAGATATTCCCGTATTACGCGTACTTGGATATCCTGGGTTATGGCTACAACTATTAACAACGAAAGAACCAACAGATGACCAAGTGGAAGTAGCAATTGCATCGTTTGAAGAATTATTACGTTTAGAGAACAAACAATAATTATTTAAAAATGGTGTTCAACTCCTTTCCTCATCGTTAATATACTAATTTTAATATACGTTTTTAGGAGGTGTCCCTTATGAACGGTCGTTCGTTTACTTTCGCTATATTTGTGCTTATTATTGGATTGGCAATATTCGGCCTTGTTTCATCTGTTATTACAAATCCCATGGGTGTATTAAGAAATATCGGGTACATGTTACTTGTTGTCGGTATCTTTTACTTGCTATACAAGATGTTTACAAATTCCAGTGGTTCCGCAAATTCGCAAAGCTCATATAAGCGTGCGGCAAAACAATCGAACCGCAAACATGGGAAACAAAATGTAGCACCCCTAGGCAATTCTTTCTTTAAGTCAAATACTTCTAATGACAAAAGTAAAAAAGGAAATTCTTCCACTTTGAAACGAAAAAGAAAACAGTCTCATTTAACTGTCATTGAAGGCAAAAAAAGTAAAAAGAAAGACCGTGCTTCCTTTTAGGAAATACGGTCTTTTTTTATACTTTGAAGCACTTCTTTTAAACTTTTCTCTCTCATACTTTCAATTCGAAGATGATGATTTTTAAATGGTAAATTCCGTGTCACATCATTAGGTACAACAACGCACGTTAATCCCGCTGCAACTGCTGCTCTCAATCCATTTAATGAATCTTCAAATACAACAGCTTCAGATGGCTTAATTCCTAATTCTTCTATTGCAACTCGATAAAGAGCTGGATCTGGTTTTACCTTCTCAACATCTTCTCTCGTTTTAATTACTTCAAAATATTCTCGAATCTGTAGCTCTTCTAAAAAATGAATAACCCATTCTCTAGACGAACTAGAAGCTAGTGCGATTTTTAATCCCATTTCTTTCGCTTCTTCTAAATATTCTTTTACCCCGTCACGAGCTTCTGGTATTTTCATTTTCTCTTTATGTAAAGTTGCCACTTTTTCTTTTAATACACTTTTGTTAAACTTCTCTTTTAATTGATCATTTAAATATGCATAAAGTACCTCATCTGTTGTTCCAATGCATTTCGCAAATTCCTCTAAAGGTAGTTCCCCGCCGTATTCACGAACAGCATCTCTGAAAGAGTGAAACCATATCGTTTCTGTGTCCACAATTAATCCATCAAAATCAAAAATAATTGCTTTCATAATTCTCCCATCCTTTTCGAATTGAAATAAAAAAGGAAACGCCATCCGTTCCCCTTAATTACTTTTCTCTTCATTTGCTTTTTGAACACCACGAAGTGTTTCCACTCGAACCTCATCTTGTTCAAAGTATTGTACTAAATCACCGATACGGTCAATTGATTCCCAACTTAAATGATGTTCAATTCCTTCTACATCATTATAAATTTTGCTTTCATCCACACCGATAATGCGCATAAACTGTTCTAACAATTCATGTCGATATACGAGACGTTCCCCGATTTTTTTACCTTTTGATGTTAATACAAGCCCTCTATATTTTTCATAAATTAGATATTCGTCTTTGTCTAATTTTTGTACCATTTTTGTTACAGAGGATGGATGTACACTAAGCGCTTCAGCAATATCAGATACACGGGCATAACCCTTTTCATCAATCAACAAATAAATTTGTTCAATATAATCTTCCATACTAGGGGTAGGCATCGGTTTCCTCCATCCAATTTCATTTTGCTTATTCCGTACGAAGCAATCAATAAAATGATACACCAGAAAGAATAACGTGACAAGGTGGAAACGAGCCTAAATCTGCAAAAGTGAAAAGAACCTGTATTCAAATACAAGTTCCTTTCATGTAAAATATTGAATTTCTGCGTCAGGAAAAAAGTGATGAATATATCCTCGAATCGTTTCCTCCAATACTTCTGCATCATCTTTTTTATATACATATTTCCCAATTCCATATCGTCCCCATTTATACTTTCGCTTCTCTTCATCCATTTCAAGCTTCGTATTTGGATAACGCTCTTGAATAACCTTTTTCGCTGGTTTCGTAAAACGATGCTGAATTAATTCAAACGTTAAATTTGGTATCGTCATATCTTTCAGCGCATTGTACAGTCGCTCAAATAGTTCACGATATCCTTCTTCCCATCCTTCATGCATATAAAGTGGCGCGACTATAAAACCAAGTGGATAACCTGCACCTGCTACTTTACGTGCCGCCTCAATTCGCTCCTCAAATGGCGATGTCCCTGGTTCAAAATTTTTAATTACATATCGTGAATTTATACTAAACCTGAAACGAGTTTTCCCGTTATGTTTTGCATCTAATAAATGATCAACGTGCGAATATTTCGTAACGAAACGTAAACGCCCATGCTCACTTTCTCCAATAAATTCGATCGCCCGCTTTAATGCATGTGTTAAATGATCAATCCCAACGATATCTGATGTACAAGCAGCTTCAAACCTTGTGATTTCAGGTGCTCTCTCATCCATATATTGCTTTGCTTTCTCAAATATTTCATCAAGATTCACATACACGCGAACGTAAGGCTTACTCCCAAGTGTCGTTTGCAAATAGCAATAATGACAATGTCCCATACACCCTGTTGCAAGCGGAATTGCATATTCAGCTGACGGTTTTGATGTATCAAACTTTAATGTCTTCCTCACCCCAACGACAAGCGTCGCTTTTGCATTACGATACTTTTGCAAATCATTTTCTCCTGGCAAATTTCTAATTTGATTATGTGATGTCGTTTCACGAATTTCTAATCCCATCTTCGTAAACTTCTCATAAAGCTCTTTTCCAAGCGGATATTCAAGTGCCTTTGGTTCAAAGTAAACGAGTTTTGGCATAAATGGTTTCATGTGCTTCCCTCCCTCTCGTTAGTATGGGAAACGTTGAAAAATTAACACGCATTAAAGTTTTCAACTTCAGTAACTTGCGTTGCAAGTTACTGAATGTTATAATTTGGATAACGACTACCTTGCAACGCAAGTTACCTGAGTAAAAGGTGGTGAAATCATGCACAGCCAAATGTTAAAAGGTGTGCTCGAAGGTTGCATCCTATACATCATTTCACAAGAAGAAGTGTACGGATATGAACTGAGCACAAAATTAAATAAACACGGATTTACATTCGTAAGCGAAGGAAGCATATATCCGTTATTGTTACGTATGCAAAAAGAAAAATTGATTGAAGGAACATTAAAAGCCTCCTCACTCGGTCCAAAACGAAAATATTATCACGTAACCGATAAAGGATTAGAGCAGCTTGAAGAATTTAAACAAAGCTGGGGAATGGTTTCAACTACGGTAAATAACTTATTACAGGGGGAGTGATAGGGATGAATGCCCAAGACATGGTTGAATTGAATAATACAAAACGTGAGCTTCTAACTTCCGAAAACGAAGCTGCTTATGGTGATATGTTAGTATATCTTCGAATATCAAACGTACCTCAGCAACAAATGGAGGAGCTTTTACTAGAAATATTAGATCATCTTATCGAAGCACAAGCAGAAAATAAAAGTGCTTACGACATTTTCGGTAATGATTTACAATCTTATTGCGATGAACTTATATCAGCTTTACCAACCCAAACAAAGTTAGAAAAAACTTCTTTAATTGGATTTTCTATTAGCTTACTTCTTGCTATACAGTTTGGAATCAATGCAATTGTTTCATTTTTTATGTTTCTCTTTGAAAAAAACAATATATTATCAAGTCCGCCTTTTAGCATCCTTGGAACTACTTTGTCTGTTTCAATAATTATACTAGGTATACTATTTATTTTATATTTATTAAAGCGTTACTCCTTTGATCAGAAAATGAATTGGAAAAGAAGAATTCTATTTGGATTCGCATTTGCTACTCCATTTTGTTCCGCTGTATTCTTAAATATTTATTTCCAAAAGCAACCTTATCTCATTTATCATCTAAACTTTTGGCAAAATGCTTTAATTGCTATCTTATTTTTTATTTTATATAAATTACTATATAGAAAATCAAATTTTTAACAGCCCTTCAAAAGGCTGTTTTTTCTTCTGTCTAATTTTACAAATTGAAAAATTTCATAAAGAAAATAAGAAAAATGCAAAATAATTAAAGTTAATTGTTGACGTGATGCTTTTATTATCGGTATCATAAATCTTCGTGAGCAATTATTTTTCGTTATACGATTTTTTTATTATTACTGAATTTTTGAGAGGAGAAATTAGATGTCAGTTAAGAAGAAAACGCAAGTACGCACCGGCAAAATGGTACGTGAACTAATGTTAGCAGACGAAGATGTAAATGCTTCGCTAATTATGGTATATAGTGAAAACGGTGTAAACGCAGAAATTAAAATCGAGGGCTTAACGCCGAAATGTAACGAAGAATTATTTTTGAGCGGAAACGTGGATTGGAACAAGAGTGTTATTTATAAAATTGTTGATTTCACTGGAAACGCTGAAGTTGGTAAAGTTACATTAACAGCGATGAACAAAAACAATGTTTCTCTAGAAATTGAACGCGTTATGTGGAGTAAAGAAAATAAAGAAGCTGCCGAGCAAGAAGAAACTGTTGTAGAAGCTACTCCGAAAAAAGAAGTAGTTGTAGAAGCGCCAAAAGCAGTTACACCTGCTCCAAAACCTGTTACGCGAGTAGAAACACCTGCAGCACCTAAACCTACTCCGGTACCAACACCGAAGCCAGTAAGTGTAGAAGCTGCTATGGAATTATCTACTCCAGCACCTGTGAAAAAAGCAGTACCAACTCCAGTTACAAAGCAAGAGTCTGCACCGGTTGCGCCTGCAAAACCGAAGCAGCCTGCTTTGACTGAAACAAATTCAAAACTACAAGAAAATTATGTTAAACTCGTGAAAAAGACAATTGAAGTTTGTCAAGATTACGAGCTTGGCATCGACATAGATGATTCTATTGAAGGCTTAAAAGAAGAACTACAAAGCCAAGGTATTAGCGTTACATTTGATAAAGAAATTATGGACGTTGTAAGTCGTCTTCGTTCTTTACAAGATAAAGGAATCAAAGTAGAAAAAGTACTTAATTTACTATAAAAAAATAAGAGATGGCAATTGCCATCTCTTATTTTTTATAATTCCACTCATTACTTTCATACTTTTCTTTCGCTAACGTTTGAACTTCATGTAACTGTTCTTCTGTTAATTCATATGGAACAAGTTCTACATCCAATCCTTTTTCAAACCCAATTTCAAACGCTTTAATTAACTGTTCTATCGTAAATGTACGGTCTGTTAATTCATTAATTGCTACTGCTTTAGAAGAGAACATACTCTTCATACGTTCCTTCACACGTTCATTTGGGAATAAAAATAGATCATATAGTTCATCTAAATCAATTTCTAATGGAATCGATCCATGCTGTAAAATAACACCTTTTTGACGTGTTTGAGCACTACCAGCAATTTTTCTTCCTTCCACTACAATTTCATACCAAGATGGTGCATCAAAACATACACCTGAACGTGGATTTTTCAAATTTTCACGATCTGCTTCTGTTTTTGGAACTGCATAATATGCTTCTAACCCTAATGCCTTAAAACCATCTAATAAGCCTTGCGAAATAACACGATATGCTTCTGTAACTGTTTTCGGCATATTTGGATGATCTTCAGACACAATAACACTATACGTTAACTCTTTGTCATGTAGTACACCCCTGCCGCCTGTTTGACGACGAACGAATCCATATTTTTTTTCGTTAACTACATCCATATTAATATCTTTCTCAACACGTTGAAAATATCCAACTGTTAATGTTGGTACTTCCCATTCATAAAAACGAATTGTTGGTGGCATTTTCTTTTCACTTTGCCAATTTAACAAACATTCATCTAACGCCATATTAAATGCCGGTGAACATTGACCAGAGTTAATATAACACCATTTTTCTTTTCCCATCCTGCACCTCATATAACCAATTATTTTTCACATTCTCTAGTCTACCAAATTCGACAAAATTTGTGAAAGAATACGAAATTTCTTCTTATATGCAAATGAATCTGTTGCATAAATACATATGGGCATTATAATATTGAAAGTAGGATAAGAAAAAAGGGAGCGATAGAATCGTGTCAACAACTTGGATTATTTTATTAGCCGTAATCGTAGCATTTATCGGCTACACTGTATGGATGTACTTCTATCAGAAAAAATTAATTAAAACTCTTACAGAAGAAGAATTTCGCGCTGGCTACCGTAAAGCACAGCTTATCGATATTCGTGAAGCAGACGAATATAACGCAGGGCATATTTTAGGTGCACGTAACATTCCGTTATCACAAATTCGCCTTCGCCATAAAGAACTTCGTCAAGATCAACCTGTTTACTTATATTGCCAAAGCGGATTCCGTACAGGTCGTGCAGCGCAATACTTAAAAAAACAAGGCTACAAAGATTTCTACCAATTACAAGGTGGATTTAAATCTTGGACAGGCAAAATTAAAAAGAAATAATAACATACAAAAAACTAGCTGAATAAATCAGCTAGTTTTTTCATTTCATCTTATTCGCAATGTATAATAAATTCTGCTTGATTACCTTTTCATCGTTCTCTTCTACATTCCGATACAGCAGCTGATATTCAATTCCTTTCTCTTTCCATATAAGCGTAGCAAATTCGTCACCACGTTCATAATCATCTTTATTTTTAAAATAAGCAGACGTTCCATTATTCAGTTTCATTTGTTCTTGAAATCGCTTCTCTTCCATAAGATCCGGAAAACTATAAGGAAAGTTCGCGACATTTAACTCAATATACTCATTTCTACCTGGCTCCTTCTGTTTATATTTAATCGTTAAGACTGCGTTCTTTTTCCCAAGCGTTCTTACTTCACCCTTCACATCACTTGTAATGTCGTACGGTAAAAACGTTGGAACTTTAAACTTCACCGGAAAATATTTTGGAAGTTCCTTTAGCGGAATAGGATCCGTAACACGATCCATAGCTCCTCCTGTTGTTCCCACAAAGTGTTTTTCTTCTTGCATCGTTTGCTGAAACGAACACGAACTAAGTACAAAACTAGAAAACACGAAACAAATGATTCTTTTTTTCAATTTGTTTCCGCCCTTTCATACCGCTCTCTTAACGAACGAAGCGTTGATATGCTCTTCATATTCGCTTTGTCATCAAACTCCACCTTTGAAAACTTTCCACGTTATTCTCACACATTTTGACAACACTTTTTGCAAACAAAAAAGACCCCTATCATTCTTACGCCCAAGTGAAAAGGTTACGCGAATAAAAAGAAGTCTTATTAATACCATAGTTTGTGAAAAGCTTTTCAGGTCAAGATTTTTTCTTTCTTATTATTTTCCCTTTATAATAAGGGAAAGAGGTGATACATATGGCCAATATAAAACAAATTGCTAAAACTGCTGGTGTATCGATATCAACTGTTTCTCGTGTTCTGAATAATCACCCTTACGTAAAAGAAGAAAAGCGTAAGCGTGTTCTAGACGCTGTTGAAGAATTAAACTACGCAAAAAATATAAATGCTGTCCATTTAATAAGAGGGAAAACATATACAATTGGCGTTATGCTTCCTTTCATTAACCTCCCCTACTTCAGTACCATTATTGAAGGAATCGGTAACGAAGCATTATTAGCTGGATATCACATTAATTTATGCCAAACAAATTACGATAGCCTTGAAGAAATTCGTGTTCTTGAAATGATGAAAATGAAACAATTTGATGGGATGATTATTTGCTCCCGAACGAGCTCTTGGGAACAAATCGAACCTTTCGCAAAATTTGCCCCTATTATTTCATGTGAAAAAATGAAGCACCCCCTCATTTCATCCATCTACGTAGATCATTATGAAGGTTTCCGTCTCGGTACTGCCTATTTACTAAGTAAAGGCCATGAAAAAATCGGAATTTGTTTAGCAAGAAAAACAAGTGTAAATTCCATGGAGCGCGAAAAAGCGTTCGCCGATACCCTTCGTAACGAAGGGAAAACGTTGCATCCTGAATGGATTTTCCACCAATGCTATACAATGCAGGACGGAGCACAAATACTCCATCGTATTTTAAATATGAAAAATCGTCCAACTGCTATTTTTACAGCGAACGATCAAGTTGCAGCTGGTTTATTAACAGAGGCTCGAAAACATGGTATTCGAGTACCTGAAGACCTTGCTATCCTTGGATTTGATAATCATGAAATTTCAAAGGCATTAGAAATTTCCACAATTGAACATCCCGGTCTCGCAATGGGCTCACATGCTTTTTCTTTATTCTATAAGCAGATCCAAAGCGAGCAAATTGGCGGCAGTGCAAAAGAACTTTCATTCCATTTAATTGAGCGAGAGACTGTCTAAAAAGAGCGTTACCTATAACGCTCTTTTTCAGCTCTTCACCTATTGACATTATATTTTTTATCTCATATAATGAACCTAACGAACGGTAGGTAGGGGATGAAAATGACAGCAAACCGCATTAAAGCTGTAGCACTTTCTCATTTCGCACGCTACGGCTATGAAGGAACTTCATTGGCAAATATTGCTCAAGAAGTTGGGATTAAAAAACCATCGATTTACGCACACTTTAAAGGAAAAGAAGAGCTATATTTCATATGCTTAGAATCTGCTCTTCAAAAAGATTTGCAGAGCTTCACAGGCGATATCGAAAGCTTTTCCAATTCGTCCACTGAAGAATTGCTTTTAAAATTATTAAAAGGCTATGCAAAACGCTTTGGTGAAAGTGAAGAATCAATGTTTTGGTTACGAACTTCTTATTTTCCGCCTGATGCATTTCGCGAACAAATTATTAATAAAGCAAATGTACACATTGAAAACGTCGGAAAACTTTTATTCCCTGTATTTAAAAGAGCAAGCGAACAAGATGAGTTGCATAACATTGAAGTGAAAGACGCCTTAGAGGCTTTTCTATGCTTACTCGACGGTCTTATGGTTGAACTACTATACGCAGGTTTAAATCGTTTTGAGACACGTTTAGACGCTTCTTGGAAAGTATTTTGGCGCGGACTTTCAAACTGACGGATTGCTCCTTTGCAATGCGTCGTTTTTAAGCCCTTTACCTAACGACTGGTAGGAAGGAGAAATGACATATGGCATGGATTTATGTAATCATCGCTGGTATTATTGAAATATTTTGGGTGATTGGACTAAAAAAAGCAGAGGCACCACTTGAATGGGCTGGTGTCGCTCTATTAATTACAATTAGTTTCGTCTTATTATTTAGAGCTTATAAAGATTTACCTGTCGGCACTGTATACGCAGTCTTTACAGGAATCGGAGCTGGCGGAATCGTTCTTACAGAGATTTTCATCTTCGGAGAACCTTTCTCTATCGTAAAAGTTTTATTAATCGGTTTAATCTTCTTCGGAGTAATTGGTTTAAAACGAGTAACAGAAGAAAAAGAAGCGAAGGAGGCCGCATAAAATGGCTTGGGTATTTTTAATTCTAGCTGGTATTTGTGAAATTATTGGTGTACTCTTTATGAAAGTAGCCACTGAAAAGAAAGGCTGGGCACCAAAAGTTATTTTAATCGCTAACTTCGGCGTAAGCTTCTTCTTCTTATCTCTTGCGATGAACACATTACCGATGGGAACTGCTTACGCAATTTGGACTGGAATCGGAACTGCTGGAAGTGCACTTCTAGGCATTCTCATTTTCCGAGAATCAGCGGATTGGCGTCGTCTTGCTTTCTTAAGCTGTATTCTATGCGGCGCTGTTGGCTTAAAACTATTAAGCTAACGTGAGGTGAATGTCATGTGGAAAGAAAAAGGAAAGAAAATATTAGCATGGATCACACTTGGTATCGTCATTCTATTACAAATAAGTTTTCATATAATAGAATGGTTGTTTCATAAAGTAGTATCCATTCTTACCTTCCTTCCTAGCATGGCACTTGAAATTGCATCTATTGCTTGGTCAATTATTGCCTCCATTGCAATCGTCATTATATGGAGTATCGCCAAGCTATGGAATAAGTTATTTAAAAAGGACAGTACTTCTGAAAAAGAATAACTGTCCTTTTTTATATTCATTCAGACTTTCTGTAGAAGTTACATGTGATAAGACAAAACAGACCAATTATGGCAATACTTATACCAACCCCTTTATGTAAACTTGGAAATAACAGTGGTATATCCGAGTAAACATTTGCTAATATGAGACCGATTGAAACGAAAAGTACCCCTATTCTATATAACCATTTTCTTTTGTTCATCATTCTCCCCTCCTAAAATTTTTCATACACTCCTTTCTTTTGGACATACTACCTAAAAAAGGAGTGAATAATATGCAAAATTCTATACATAAGCAAATCCTATTTTTATTTTTCCTATTTCTTATTCTCATCATCGTTTTCAGCTTTATATTACATACTCCGACAGATGTACCAAATAGCGTTTCTTTTTATAAACTACTGCTCTCGTATTGTCGTTATTGAAGAAGGTGCCTTTTTTAAGGCACCTTTTAAAATTCTCTTTTTTCATATATTTTTACTGAAACGAAGATAGATGCTATGAACATGCATATTGAACCAATGAATAACAAGCTGTTATATAGCTGAATTTGTTCTAAGTTGATTTGAAACAAAGCTTCTAAAACAATTATCGGTGCCATGAATATTACTATCGCAATAAAAATAGTTTTCTTATACCCTAGCCAAAAGGATAGCGGTAAAACCAAACTTAAATACACTAAAATAAAGCTAATACTAGCAACTATTGTCGTTTCAATAAATTCAAATAAGTTAACCCCGCTCTTCATTCCCATCGTGAAACAACCGACCGTTACACTTATAAAAAGAATAATAATTGCTACTATATATTTCGCATACACAATTTGTTTTCTCAATATTGGTAAACTATTTACTATAACTTCACTCTCATTTTTACTATCTGCTTCAAACGTTTTTACTGTTGCCCCAATTGTAATAATTACTGACATAATGATGAATAAATTTTCCGTATCTGTTAAGGCCATATAAAAGAAAACAGGATACAGTATGTACCAAATTAAAAATTTCCATTGAATAATGAAATCTTTTAAAATTAGTTGCTTGATCATGTATTACCCCTCCTAATATGAAAATGCTCCTTCTATAACTCTGCCTCCTGAAACATTTTCATTGAGAGAAACATTGATATGACTATACTTACTAACACTCCAATACTAAGAACACCCATTGCTAGTGTAGCCTCTTGAGAGTGAAGTACTTTTAACATAATTGTTTTATCACCAAAAATATTGCACATAAGACCAATCATACCCATTAAAGGAAAAAGCATAATCAAATTCAAGACAGTAATAACTTTATATCCCCCAATGTAATTAGTCGGTATCGTTACTGCACAATAAATCAAAGTTGCTACTATTGCTGAAAATATTGCATACCCAGGCATAACTATATCTCTGTCCAATAAAATATTTCCTAATATTACGACTATAAAAGTTACACTCAAACCAGCCATAATAAATAATGTGCTTGAAATATATTTAGCTATAATTATCTCTTTTCTCGTTATAGGCAAACTCACTAACACTTTTTCTGCTTTACTTTTCTCGTCATAATAAAAAGAAATATATATAATCGTACTACATGTTATAAATACTCCTATTGCAATCCCCATTGGTTCGACGGAATCCTTAAAAATAGATAAAATGGGTATTAAAAAATAGAAAGGAAACATCTTCTTCTGTAAAAAAAACTCCTTCAAAATCAACTGTTGCATATGAATTCTCCTCTCTATAAATCACGCGTTTCATAAATTTTAATTGTAAGAAACATAGAAGCGATATAGGCACTAGCTAGTGTGATTAATCCAACTATAAATATGCCAAAATGTAATGGATTCATAATCCAATCAATGAATGATGCCGTAGCACTTTCTCCGTCACCAATAAACATTCCAACAATAACACCTATTCCAGCGGCTCCACCTGTAAATATTCCACGTACTACTTTTGATTTTGTCCCATAATAACTCGGGAATAATGCTGTAATATAAACTAAAGAATATACAGCACCTCTGACTACTACATACCAAGGAATTTCAATATACAAATTGGGATGATAAGCTCCAATATCACCAATGACAGCGATACCTCTTATAAGAAAAACAACTAGCGTAGTAGAAATCATGCCACCTACAATAAATATTACACCCGAAATATATCTAGCAATAATGATATCCTTTCGTCCAACAGGTAAACTATTTATAATAACATCACTTTTATTTTTTTCATCCATCGCTATTAGTATCATAGAAGATGATATCGTTATGAGTAAGCAACTCATTGGAAATAACAATTCACCATCTGGATCTAATCCAAAGAAAACAAGAGGCATAATAAAATACACTAACCACATAACCCGAAAAAAGAACAAATCTTTATAGATTAGCTGACGCATAGGCACCTCTCCCTTTCGCAGTGTAAACGATAATGTCATCTAATGTAGGCTTTTCTAGTACAACCTCATTTCCAAACCAATCGATAATTCCTTGTTTATCCTTCGCTAAACCTTCGAAACCGAATTTATTTTTTCGTAATCCAACAAATAGTTCTTTTCCTTCTCGATCTAATAAATCATTGCTTCCCTTAACGATTACGTAGTTCTCCATTAATTCATCTTTTTCACCAGTAAATATAATTTCTCCATCGTTGATAAACGTAATATAATCTGCAATACGTTCTAAATCCGTTGTAATGTGGGTTGAGAATAATACAGATACTTCATCTTCCATTACAATTTCTTGCAACATATCAAGTAATTCACTTCGGACAACTGGATCTAATCCTGCTGTCGGCTCATCCATAATGATAAACTCTGCATGATGTGAAAGTGCGATGGCAATCGCAAACTTCATTTTCATCCCTTTAGATAGCTCTTTAATTTTTTTATACTTTGGAACTTGCAATCTGTGCATATACGATTGGTATTGATTTTCGTCCCACTTTTTATATAACGGTGCAACAATACGTTTCATTTGTTCACACGTTAAATCTTCGTAATAATGATTTTCATCATATACAAAACCAATATTTTGTTTTATGTCCTTTTCAGCTTTCTTATTGTCTTTGCCAAAAATTTTTATATCGCCGCTATCTTTTCTAATTAAATTCATAATCATTTTGATCGTTGTACTTTTCCCAGCACCATTTGGTCCGACAAACCCCATAATATATCCTCGTGGTAATGCAAAACTTATATTTTTCACTGCAAAATCTTCATAACTTTTACAAACGTTTTTTAACTCTAACATCTCTCTCATTCCCCCTTATATAAAAACGCAATCATCTGCTGCAATTCTTCAAGTGAAAGCTGCAACACTTTACTTTCTTTTACGATTTCTTCAGCCTTACTTTCCAATAGACGTAGCCGCTGTTCTTTTAATAGTTCATTATTTTTACGTGAAACATAAGTCCCCTTCCCAGCAACAGTTTCTATATATCCTTCTTTTTCAAGCTCCTCGTACGCACGCTTCGTTGTAATTACACTAATTTGCAATTCCTTCGCTAAGCTACGAATAGACGGTAATTGGTCTCCACCCTTTAAACCACCATTTAAAATAAGCTGGCTTAATTGTTTTCTTATTTGCACATAAATAGGGTCTTGGGAAGAATTCGAAATAATAATATTCATGTTTTCCTCCAGTGTGTGTATATACTGTATATACCTTATATATACAGTATATACACAGCATCCTATTTTTGGCAAGAAAAAAAGACCAACATTTTCCTGTTGGTCTTTCGTATATGTATCACTTTTCAAAGCGATCTAACATCTCGTCTCTCATTCCGAAACTTACTACTGCAATTCCTATATACATAAACAGAAGGAATGCCGGATGAACCGTGTTGTACCAGCTGCTGTCAACGATTAAGTAAATCGTTAATGCCACAACAAGAACAAACGCTAAGATAAACATATAAAAGTGTCTTGTACTACCCATGATAAACTCCTCTCTTCTCACTTCACCATTCAACAGTTTATTTTATCGAATAATTCGATATGACTCAAGGTTAACTTTCTGTTATGTAATCAAGTTCCACCTTTACAATGTCCTCACATGCTATTGAAATGATTGTTCCTTGTTTATCAATCGCCGTCACTTCTCTATTATCCATTACACGATTTGCTACTCTTTCTAACACTTTCCCTTGGTCTCGATAGCAAAATTCTTTTACATCTTTAATTGTTTCTCCATTTTCTAAATGGTATACCATTCTATAACATCGATATCCCACACTTTCACCCCCGTCTTGCTCGTTTTTTCACATATACATAAAAATGAGTAATTTTTGCCTCATCACATCTTCTTAATTTCAATAAAATTCTAACAAAAATAAATACTTTTATCAAACCGACTTTTTCAACAAAACTACCTATAAAACTACACCTTTACACCATTAGGAAACAAAAAATATAATTTTTTAACATTTTCTTCACTATTTCTGCACAAATTCTCCATACAAAAAAAGAACCCGCCGCAGCGAGTTCTCCTTTTGTTATTCTAATCAAACTTGTACAGGAGCTGGCTTTGCATAACGTAAAACTGGTTTACGTGCAGCCATCGTTTCGTCTAAACGTTTAATGACTGTCGTATGCGGTGCTTCTTGTACAACTTCTGGATTTTCTTCTACTTCTTTAGCGATTTGAATCATCTTATCAATGAAACCATCTAATGTTTCTTTTGATTCTGTTTCTGTCGGCTCAATCATAATACATTCTTCCACATTTAATGGGAAGTAAATTGTTGGTGGATGGTAACCGAAATCAAGCAGACGTTTTGCAATATCTAATGTACGTACGCCAAGTTTCTTTTGACGACGACCTGATAATACAAATTCATGCTTACAATGTCTATCGAATGGAAGATCGTAGAATGGCGCTAATCTTCTCATCATATAGTTCGCATTTAATACAGCATACTCAGTTACTGCACGCAAGCCATCTGGACCCATAGAGCGAATATACGTGTATGCACGAACGTTAATTCCGAAGTTACCATAGAATGGCTTCACACGACCAATTGCTTCTGGACGGTCGTAGTTGAAGTGATAACCATTTTCCGTTTTTTCTAAAATCGGTTTTGGTAAGTACGGAATTAAATCAGCTTTCACACCTACTGGACCAGAACCTGGGCCACCACCGCCGTGAGGACCTGTAAATGTTTTATGAAGGTTTAAATGCACAACGTCAAATCCCATATCTCCTGGGCGTGCTTGGCTTAATACCGCATTTAAGTTTGCACCATCATAGTATAACTTACCGCCTGCATTATGGACGATTTCTGCCATTTCTAAAATATTTTCTTCGAATAGACCTAATGTATTAGGATTTGTTAACATAAGTGCTGCTGTTTCTTCGTTTACAACACGTTTTAAGTCTTCTAAGTCAACAAGGCCATTTTCATTTGATTTTACTGTAATTGTTTCAAAACCAGCTACAGTTGCAGATGCCGGGTTCGTTCCGTGAGCAGAGTCAGGTACAATTACTTTCGTACGGTTAAAGTCACCATTCGCTTCATGGTATGCACGAATTAACATTAAACCTGTCCATTCTCCGTGTGCACCAGCTGCTGGTTGTAAAGTAACAGTATCCATACCTGTAATTTCAATTAAATGCTCTTGTAAGTCATACATTAATTCCATTGCACCTTGTACTGTCTTTTCATCTTGCAGTGGATGAATATTTGCAAATCCTGCGAAACGAGCTACACTCTCATTAATTTTCGGATTATATTTCATCGTACAAGATCCAAGTGGATAGAATCCAGAATCAACACCGTGGTTACGGTTTGAAAGTGCTGTATAGTGGCGCATAATATCAAGTTCAGATACTTCTGGTAGCTCTGCATCTTCTACTCGAATATAATCGCTCTCAAACACATCTTCTAGTTTCACTTCTTCTACATCTAATTTGGGTAAGCTATATCCTATGCGTCCTTCTTTACTCACTTCAAAGATAAGTGCTTGGTCTTGGTTCTTCATTGGATAGCCCCCATTTCGTTTACAAGTGTGTCAATTTCCTCTTTTGTACGAAGCTCAGTTACTGCTACAAGCATATGGTTTTCATGCTCTTTATAATCACGGCCTAGATCGTAACCACCGATAATATTCTTTTGTAATAATGCATCGTTTACTTCTTTCACTGGACGTTTGCAATCTACAACAAACTCATTGAAGAATGGCCCAGCAAATGTTACTGTGAAGCCTTTCGCCTCAAATTGACGTTTTGCATACTGTGCTTTAGAAATGTTTTGACGTGCCATTTCTTTCACACCTTGTTTGCCAAGTGCCGTCATTGCAACAGAAGCTGCTAATGCATTTAACGCTTGGTTTGAACAAATATTAGACGTCGCTTTATCACGGCGAATATGCTGTTCACGTGCTTGTAACGTTAATACAAATCCACGTTTACCATCTGAATCTACAGTTTGTCCAACAAGACGTCCTGGAATTTTACGCATAAATGCTTTCGTTGTTGCAAAGTAACCACAGTGCGGTCCACCAAACTGCGTTGGAATACCGAATGGTTGTGCATCACCGATTACAATATCAGCACCAAATTTCCCTGGTGGTGTTAATGCGCCTAATGATAATGGATTTGAAGAAACGATAAATAATGATTTTTGTTGATGAACGATTTTTTCAATATCAGCTAATTTTTCAACTTGTCCGAAGAAGTTTGGATATTGAACGATTACACAAGCAACTGTATCATCTACTTCACTTTGTAATACGTCTAAATCTGTTACACCATCTTTATGATTAATTTCAACAACTTCAAGATTTTGACCTTTTGCATACGTTTCAAGTACTGCTCTTGATTCTGGATGAACCGCGCTAGATACAAGAATTTTCTTTTTGCGAGTATGGCCAGCTGCTAACATTGCCGCTTCAGCTAAAGCTGTACCCCCGTCATACATAGAAGAGTTTGCTACATCCATTCCTGTTAATTCACAAATCATTGTTTGGAATTCAAAGATTGCTTGTAATTCCCCTTGTGAAATTTCCGGTTGGTATGGTGTGTAAGCTGTATAAAATTCTGAGCGAGAAATAACATGATCTACAATTACTGGAGCATAATGATCGTATACGCCTGCTCCTAAGAAAGAAGCGTATTCTTTTAAGTTAGCATTTTTACTAGCCATTTGAGATAGCTCTTTTAAAAGCTCTGGCTCTGATTTTGCTTCTTTAATTTTTAAATCCCCTTTAAAACGAACACTCTCTGGAATATCAGAGAATAATTCATCGATCGTTTGAACGCCGATCGTTTGTAACATTTCTTTTTTGTCTTCTTCTGTCATTGGAAGATAACGATGCAACATGAAATCTACCCCTCTCCCCGTTACTTTGAACGTTTGTAAAATGGTGTTGGAACAACTACTGCTTTGACGCGTTTATTACGAATTTCAATTTCTACTTCTGTATCAACTGCTGCGTATTTTACATCAATTAGTGCTAAACCAATGCTTTTCTTTAACGTTGGAGATTGTGTACCACTCGTTACTTCCCCAATTTTTTCTTCACCAATAAATACAGGGTAATGCGTACGAGGAATTCCACGTTCGATTACTTCGATGCCGACTAATTTACGAGGCGCACCGTTTTCTTTTTGCTCTTTTAACGTTGCTTTTCCAAAGAAGTCTGCTTCTTTATTTGTTTTTACCGCAAAGCCAATTCCAGCCTCAATCGGTGTAATATCTTTTGATAATTCTTGTCCATAAAGTGGTAATGTTGCTTCGAATCGAAGTGTATCACGAGCACCTAAACCACATGCTTTTAAGCCCTCTTCTGCTCCAACTTCAAGAAGTTTCTCCCAAAGTTTTGCAGCATCTTCACTCTTACAGTAAATTTCGAATCCATCTTCACCTGTGTAACCTGTACGAGATACAAGTGCTGGAATTCCATCTACAAGAATATCGTTTTTAAATTTAAAGAACTTAATTTCTTTCAAATCTTCTGACACAACTTTTTGTAAAATGCCTTCTGCTTTTGGTCCTTGAATTGCAAGCTGTGCAACTTCACTAGAAACATTGACTACTGTCGCATCGCCAATTACATGACTTGCTAACCATTCGTAATCTTTCTCGATATTTGATGCATTGATTACTAATAAATAGTCTTCTTCACCACGTTTGTAGATTAATAAATCATCTACTGTACCACCATTTTCGTAGCACATAGCTGTATATTGTGCGCCCCCTACCTTTAAGGTAGATACGTCATTTGTAACAACACGTTGTAAAAATGCTAAACTATCTACACCTTTTACTTCAACTTCTCCCATATGAGACACATCGAACAAACCTGCAGCTGTACGTACAGCTTCGTGTTCTTCTTTAATGCTTGAAAATTGAACTGGTAATTCCCAACCACCGAAGTCGATTGTTTTCCCACCATACTTCGCGTATACATCAAATAACGGTGTACGTTGTAATGTAATCATGCTCTCTCCCCCTTATGCTTTGACAAATCAATAAAAGTTGCTTCCTTTTTCTAAACATTTTCATTCTGAAAAGATAGGATATACGGAATCTCATTATATTTTTTTATGAAAGCGTAAATAAAAAATCACTTTCTTGGATAAAATACGAAAGATTCCACACATTTCACACCATTATCCTAACATCATTCGCTATATTTCATCAATATTCTAGCATAAAAAATAATTTAGAATTTTTTATTTTAAAACACAATAAATACAGCTTTTGAGATTTAATACTTTATTATTGTCTATCATATAGCCTTTAATAACGATAATTATGCCTTCTTTTGAGGCAAATCATCATACATTAAAAAATAATTACTTTAGTTTATAAAAGGTGGGAGAGTCGTAATGAATGTCGATATTTCCGTAGATCGGACGTGGCAAAACAATTTTTTAAATAGAATTGATGAAGATGGTCCTTGGACAAACTGGGATTTATATCACTTAGCTTATGAAACAGAAAAATCGTTACTTGTTCCTACTTTTGATGGACTACAAGCACCGAAACATTTATCCCATTTCACGCCGCTTCCGCATCAATTAGAAGTCGCTCAAAATGTGATTGAACAAATGAATGGTAAAGCGATTCTAGCAGATGAAGTAGGTCTTGGAAAAACAATCGAAGCTGGACTTATTTTGAAAGAATACATGGTCCGCGGGCTTGTGAAAAAGGTACTTATACTTGTCCCAGCCTCTCTCGTATCACAATGGGCATACGAGCTGAATACAAAGTTTTTCATTCCCGCTGTAGCACAAAAGAAAAGCTACTCGTGGGAACAAGCTGACGTAATCGTATCATCAATTGATACTGCGAAACGTTCACCACATCGCGATATCGTGTTGAACTTAGAATATGACCTTATTATTATCGATGAAGCACATAAACTGAAAAATAATAAAACAAAAAACTATGAATTTGCACAACGATTAAAAAAGAAGTTTTGTTTATTACTAACCGCTACTCCTGTTCAAAATAAGATTGATGAAATTTTTAACCTTGTTTCTTTATTAAAGCCAGGACATTTAGGCAATCAATCCAACTTTGAAGAATATTACGCTTCCAAAAATCGCTCAGCCGAATCAGATGAAGACTTAAAAGCTCTCATTAACAAAGTAATGGTGCGAAATAGACGACATAATACCGGTATCGATTGGCCGAAGAGACATGTACGTACAATTTTTGTTGAGTTTAATGAACAAGAACAAGCTCTATATAATGATATCGAAAATTGGCGAGGGCAAGACGCCTTCACATCTGCTTTCTCATCGTTAACTTTAAAACGAGAAGCGTGCAGTAGTCGTGAGGCTGTTTACTATTCATTGAAAAAGCATGTAGAAAAAAGACAGAAAGAAAATGAACATTATATAAAAGATCCACATATCGATGTGCTAATGGACAAAATTAATCATATTCCTTTCAACTCGAAAGCAACTAAAGCTCTAGAGCTTATAAAAGAAATTGACGATAAAGTCGTCATTTTCACGGAATACCGAGCATCACAGATGTACTTACAATGGTTTTTACAACAACACGGTATTTCTTCTGTCCCATTCCGCGGCGGATTTAAACGCGGGAAGAAAGATTGGATGAAGGAACTTTTCCAAAATCGTGCCCAAGTGTTAATTGCAACGGAAGCTGGCGGAGAAGGCATTAACTTACAGTTTTGTAGCCATATGATCAATTATGATTTGCCATGGAATCCAATGCGTCTTGAGCAAAGAATCGGACGTATTCACCGTCTCGGTCAAAAGAATGATGTTCATATTTATAACTTAGCTACAAAGCATACTGTTGAAGAACATATTCTGAAACTGTTATATGAAAAAATCAACTTATTCGAGCGTGTTATCGGTGAACTCGATGAAATTTTAACGAGAATTAATATGAAAAACATCGACGCGCACATTCAAGAAATTTTCGCGCAATCAAAAAGCGAAGGTGAAATTAGAATTAAGATGGAAAACTTAACATCTATAATCGACTTTGCGAAACGAAATGAAGCTGAGGTGCAAGGCTATGCAGCAACATGAAATTCATAATTACTTATACAATTTCTTTGAGGCGAATAACTGTGAAATTTTAGAACGTTCTCCTCATTTATTAGATGTACAGTTAACAATTGAGATGGATAAATTATTAATGAATCGCCCTTTTTATTGGCACTATCTTGAGAAAACAGGAGGCGTACCGAATCCGATGCGCCTTACTCTTATTACAAATCCAGAAAATGAAGAAAATGATGGTGAGCTTATTCACTACGGTTCACCACGTCTACATCAAATTTTCCAAACGACAAAAGAATTAGGCTCTTACATACGTTTATATGAGGATGTAAGACATAATGGGGCAACACATACACCGCTCCACCCTTGGCTCGGTATTAATATAAAAGTTTCCTATCAATGTGATCGAAAAAAAGACATCCTTCACTCGATTGGCATTCATCTCATTTCTGGAACAATGATGGCAAACTTTCATGAAACATTAACAAACATTAAACTTACACCAAAAATACCTGATTTTTGTTTTACGCTCTCGCCCATCATTAAACCTCAAAGTGGTTTACAACGCATAGAAGACGCTTTAAAAAATATAATTGCAGAAGATGACCATACGTGGGCAAAAGAAGCAAGAGTGCGTTGGAATCATGATCTAGACCTTTTAAACCGTTTTTATGAAGAAAGTGACGAACTTCCTGAGAGCTATGAAATTGAAAAACAAGCTCTGCAAGAACAGTATGAACCACGTATTACAGTGCAAATTATTAACGGTGGCCTTTTTTATGTTACCGCGAATCATTTTCTATCTTAAAGAAGCTCCTTCTGCTTTAGAAGGAGCCTCTTTTGAGCTATTTTCTACCCTACTCGCTATCGCCACTACGCTCTTGCTGTTTTTTCTGTGCCATACGTTTCTGCTGTGCACGATCCTTTGCGCTCACATGATTTGCATCAGTTGGAAGATTTTCTTTCGAACGTCCAATTCCATTGCTCATCTTTCCCACTCCTTTTTGCGTTTTTCAAAATACATGTTTATTTTCAGCTAGAGTTACAATCCTTATACAACAAAATAAGAGCAGCCATTGGCCACTCTTACTCGCTCACATATTTTTGAAACATATCATGGATGCCTTTATTTACTAGGTTCGAGATCTGCTCGTCAGATTTATTCGGATAACGATCACGCAATCTGATAGATGCCTTCACCATTAAATTTTCTAATACAGAACGGCCACCTTCTCCATAAATAATTTCAGCATATTTAACAAGCCTTCCATCCTCTACTGTTGCTGGATTATGATTGAAGAAAAATTTACTCATTGTCTCCACCTCTCTCTTTTGATAACGTTTACATTTATATAGATTATTTATGTTATTTATTTCACAATATTGTATGCATGTATATTTAATTAGTTTCATTATAAAGCAACATATCGATAGTAAATATGTGATTTTCCGTCCATTTTGTGAACAAATTAAAAATGAAAGCGTTTCCTTTATTATATACTAAAAAAACTTACTACGCTAGGGGCAATTTTTTTCAATCTACTAATCCCTCAAAAATTGATATATTTTTTCTTTTCCCATTAAACCTTATACAATTTTCAGAAATTATATTATAAAATATATGTATGACTTAAGGAGGCTTTGTATGAATCAAAATAAAAAAGCTATATTAGATCTTGTCTTTTATCTCGTAATCCCATTCCTCATTTGGAAATTTGCAAAACCTTATATCGATCCTTATTACGCGATGTTACTTTCCTCTGTTCCGGGGATTATTTATACACTGTATACCTTTAAAAAAGAAAAACAGTTTAACGTGACAGGGTTCTTTATTTTAATTACACTCATTTCTAATACAACGGTAGATCTATTATCTAGGTCAGCTGAACGAATGTTGTGGAATGATGCATATTATCACATCGTACTCGGTATTATCGTCATCTGTACAATTTTCATAAAAAAACCACTCATGTTATATTTCGCTGCGGATATTGCAGCGCTGCAAGGACATGACCGCGATAAAAGTCGTGAACTGTATCGTGATAGTCGTATCTATCCAGCACTACAATACTTAACGTTATTTTTCGGCCTACAATTCATATTAAAAAGCTTCTTAAAAATTTATTTCATCTCTGTTTTTGGTGTAGATGGCTACGGTGAAATGAGAGCGATTATGACCGCTGTCGGCTGGGGCATTTCTATTTGTATCGGAATAGGGTTCGTATGGGTGAACAATAAAATACATGCCGTTACGGAAGAACAAGAATCCGTGCAGTAAATAAAAATCCCCTGGTGTATTACGACACTAGGGGATCTTTATTTTGCTAGACATATGACTAAAATTTAACTTGATTTTTTTCTTTTACTTTTTACATTTCGATAAAACAAAGCAGCACTCAGCGGCATAACACCAAACCACTTATTCATAAATGGCTCTTTTTCAGCACGGCGTTGTTCTTTCTTTTGTTTTCGATCTTCTTTTGGAGCATCCATATACGACACAAACTGCTGCGTCACAAAGCGAACATAATCATTAGTAGACATATTATCATCACCTCTACTTGATTAGTATGTCCACTTTTTTATACATTAATCTTTTCCTTTAATTCATTCATAATTTGCTTTACAGACTTATTTGTCGTATCGATATGAATATGAGCCTCTTCATAATAAGCTCGGCGTAATTCAAATTTCGTTACAAATGCATCTATATCTTTCTTTTGAAATAGTGGACGTGTCGTATCTTCACGAAGCCTCTCTGCAATTACATGCGGATCACAATATAAATACACGACAGTTCCGTTCTCTTTCATCCACTTGCGATTTTCCGCTCGTTCAATAATTCCCCCACCAGTTGTAATAATGACATTATGGACTGGTAGCGAACGTAACATTTCGCTTTCATATTCCCGAAAAGCCGTTTCGCCTTCTTCGGCAAAAATATCACGAATTGCCTTCTCTTGCTTCTCTTCGATTTTTTGATCAGTATCTACAACATCCATTTGAAGTTCTTGACTTAATGCTTTTCCAATTGTTGTTTTCCCTGCTCCCATATAGCCGGTTATGTATATAGATTTCATTTTCTGTCCTCTCAATCGTCATTTATTAATTGTTATTATAACGAAAGATGCTACTTTGTTTAATAAAAAAACGTTTTGTTCTTATACTATGAAGAACAAAACGTAACACTCGCTTTTACTTATAAGTACCTCTTCTCACCCACTGCGTTGCAATCCATTTCTCGCCTTTCGTTACAGGTGCCCCTCCATGTAACGTAAGCTCATTTAGTGATTGATCTTGATAAAAATACTCAAAGTATACTGCCATTCCCTTTCTAGGATGTACAGAAAGATTTAATTTCGGGAAGTACGTTTCCCCGCCTTCTTCTACATCATTTAAGTACATTACAAGCGTACTAATACGATTGTTAGCAGCTGATCTACTATGTTCCGCAAAATAATCATAGTGTGCTTTATATTGTTGATCCACTTCATAATTTAAAATGTGCAATCCTTCACCATGCGACGCAGGAACATTCATGATAGATGAAATTCGTTTTTCAATCTTTGAAGTAAGTTCATTGTCTTCCAAAAATGCACCGCTACTTGTTCGAATATCATTTACATCACGTGATGAACCAACTTTA
The DNA here is from genome assembly GCF_026540675.1 of Bacillus sp. GC_Bacil_1. NCBI lineage: Bacteria > Bacillati > Bacillota > Bacilli > Caryophanales > Bacillaceae > Bacillus > Bacillus sp. GC_Bacil_1. Next base: position 43,461 of record NZ_JALNUG010000009.1, on the reverse strand, counting down.
GAACGCTTCATTTTATTTTTAGACATTTCAATTAATTCATCACACTCTTCATCACTTAGTACATTTGCTAATACGACAATAAGAGGTTCTTCGAATTTTGAAATAATGTGTATTTCTCTATCTTCTGTCATAATCGTATTTCCTTTATGATCAAAAATAGTTTGTTCCTTATTTTCACCTATTTGATTGTTGTTTGTCATTTCCCTATTCTCCCTAAAAATAATGATTGGATAGCATGAATATATCACATTCTTTCTACCTTTCTCTTTTTTGAGAAAATTTAAACTTTTAATCATTATATTTATCCATTTCTTCTAAAAAATCAATTCAATTTACAATAGAAATCCCTGGTTTTTCTTCGTATTTTTTACATATTATCCTTCTATCCAATCGACTATTTTTCCATCCTTTTTTCTATACCGAAAGCTCACCGTATAGAAAGCTTCCTGTTTGAGTGTACACTGCAACGCAACGAGAATTAAATCATTTTCAAAGATATAATTTCCACTCACTTCTCCCTTTTCATACTGAAAGAAAAATGCACCTTCTTTTTCTTTTTGCTGTAAGTCTTTTTTTATATCTGTAATAGATCGGTTAAGTAGTTCATCCAGTAAAAACTTTTGTTCTATTTCTATATAAAAATTTTTATCTGTAAACAACATATTTGTTTCGTATATAAAAAAAGAAGTTAATAAAATAAGAAAGATGAGTGTTCCAGGCATTGTAAACCCATTTTGCCCTCTCATACATTCATTTCCATTTCACTATATCGCATAACTACACCTTCATATATTTTTCCGCTAGTATCTTTCACATTTATAATGAGTACATGAGGTGTTAGTTTGTAAGAAACCGTTCCAATATTTTGTAAAACAACTTCCCTCCCACGCCTATTTACCTTTCTTATAAGACGACTATTCTCTTTTTCATACGATACTTCACTCCCATTACGCGATCGAAATCGTAAAATACTTTCTCCATTTTCAAATGCTAGCTGTTCTCCAGATGATACTTCACGAAACTCCAATTGCATTTGACCTAAAAATACATCCCACTCCCAATCATTTAATCCTTTTGTCTGTTTATTTTCCATTTCAATGAAATGTAGGCGGGGAAAGAGCAAAAAAAATATTGATAATAGAAACAGACATACAATCATTTCTATTAATGAAAAACCAAATTCTAATTTATTTTTTCTCCTACATAAAAGCATTGTTCCATCACTCTGTCTTTCACATCTCTCCACATGGTACAAACTTCATTGCCTCCCCAATATGTGTAATACACAATTCCATTTATATTCTTTTCTATTATTCGCTTTTCTTCATTTCCATACATATATATAATTGCTTCCTTTTTTAATAATCCAGATGCCTTATAACGAATTTGTATATTTTTTCTTTCTTGCATAACTAATACTGTTTGCGGTAGTAGTAACGATACAGCCATCATTAAAATACTTAACGATACAATCATTTCAGCCATTATGGATCCTTTTTGACATTTCACGATACGTAAATCTCCCTCTTCCAAGCTGAAATACAATTTCATATTTATAATTTCGATATGAAATTATAATCGTACCACCTCTATTAATATTCCCACTTGGATTATATGTCATCGGATTTGGAAACGTATGCAAATCAATTTGTATATCTTCTTCATACTCTCTCTTGACGATATAATACTTTGTACCTGACTCTTTTATAGCATACATATTTCTATCTTTATGCCAACGTAATGTATAGTGCTTTTGACGATTTATCGCTAATTGCTGCATATACAAAATATCATTTGAAAACTGTCTCAAAAATTGTTCAACTTTTTGTCGCTCGTATAAGGAATGAACACTAAAATACGTAACTATACTTAATACAGAAATAGCAAATAAAACGAGTAACATTTCTAAAAAAGTAAACCCCTGTTGTTTCACAATGCCCTAATTGATACTGCGCCATCATCTGAAATATGAATAGATTCGCCATTCGGGCACTTATCAGTTGTAATATACTTTTCATCTGTCAGTTCTTTTAACGATGGAATTTTATTATGTTGTAATTGATATACTTGTATTTGTGCTTCTATAGATTTCACGTAAGCTGCACACCCTTTTCCTTGGACCGATGAACGCTGTGTAACTACATTTGGAATAATTAATAGTAATAATATAGTTATGACAACCATTACTAATAGCATCTCTAACAGAGTAAATCCTTCCTCATTCTGCATACAAATGCCCCCTAAATAGAATTCATCATTTGAAACATTGGCATAATCATCGCTAAATACATAAGGACAACGATTCCTCCAATACATATAAATAAAATAGGCTGAATGATAACTAACATATGTTTAATTTTCCGTTCCATCTTTTCCATAATAAGATCGCTATAGTCACCTAATTCAATCGCTAAATTGCCGTTTGCTTGTCCATGCGTAATAACATAAGAAAGTTCTTTCTCGTAATACCCACTTTTAGCAATGATAGATTGTAACCGTTCTCCTCCAATTAATTGTCTTTCAATCCGGCTCGCTTCATATTGAAAGAACGGATGATATCTTTGCTCCATCATTATTGTTAAAGCTTCGCATACTGATAGTCCACCATTTAATAAACCACTCAACTGAGTAGCAAAATAATGTGAATGCTTTAAAATAAGAAATGTTTTGATGAGGGGCATACGAAGCATGATTTTTACCTGGCTAATATGTGGAAGTTTCCTAAAATACAACATATACAAACTACATCCAATAATAACAGTTAAAATAGCGGTTAAAATAATGTAAGGTAGCAGTTTTATTGCACTTAAAATTTGTTCTGTAAGTAGTGGTGTATTAGAACCGAACGAACTATAAACCATTTCAACCTGAGGTAATAAAATGAGGTTGAAAATAAAAAGCATGATTAGTAGAAAAAACATTAAAAACATAGGATACTGCATGATTTTCATCATATCTCTCCTATACTTATCTTTCTTATAAAGAAGTGCACTTCCTTGTTGCAAAGCAAAAGAAATATCACCATGTTGCTCGGCATAAAATAAATAACTTAACATGTCCTGATGAAACTTTAACTGATGAAAAGAATCGTGTAGACTTTTCCCATCTTTTAACCCCTCAATCATGTGCTGCAATTGTACTTTCTTTTCTACAGGTAATTGAAACTGTAAAAATTCTAATGCTTGTAAAAGAGAGTAGCCTTTTTCTAGTAATTCTCCTAAACGTTTCAACAATACTACTTGATCACTTAAACTCCAAGTTTTCTTAAACATAAACATCATCTTCTAAAAAACCTAAAGCATATCCTTTTCTTATTGACGATTCTAAAGTCTCATGTTTGTAAGTAACACATTCTCCATCTGCTTCTTTAAGCGCTTGTTTTAACTCATATCCATATAGCAGCTCATAAATGCTTGCTTGCCTTACTTGCCTCATTGATTTACATAAAGTTGAGCACTTTCCTCTGCAAAACGGACACTTCAATTCGACAAGTCGCTGTGCAGCTACAGCCAATAAAGACTGTTCAATCTCTTGCCTCGTTATACCATAATCCATGAAACGAATGATTGCTCCTTTCGCATCATTCGTATGCAGCGTTGTCATGACTAAATGTCCTGTCAAACTTGCTCTTATAGCTATTTTTGCTGTTTCTTCATCACGGATTTCACCGACTAAAATAATATCTGGATCATGACGTAAAATAGCCTTTAATCCTGTTTCATATGTGAGACCCGCTTTTTCATTTATTTGAATTTGTAATACATCGTCACTTCTTTTTTCAACCGGATCTTCAAGTGTAATGATGCGACGTGTTTTCTTTTTTCTAATTACCTCTAATAATGCATACATTGTCGTTGTCTTCCCAGAACCAGTCGGTCCAGTAAACACGAGTAGCCCCTGTGAATAGCGTAAAAACGAGAGTAGTTTTGCTGCCGTACTTGGAAATAACGAAAGATGTGATAAGGGCTGAACAGATGCTTGTAAATGAAGGCGAATAACGAGACTTTCTTGATATACTGTTGGAAGTGTTGAAAGGCGTAAATACACTTCTTGTCCATCAATTTGCAAATACAACGAACCATTCTGTGGCTTCCGTTTCTCTCCTATGTCCATAGATGCTAAAAATTTAAAATGTGAGACAAGTTTTTCTCCAAACTCCTTTTCAATACAATGTCTCGTCATTAAATCTTTTCCTACACGTAGTTGCACCGCTACATCCTTCTGCCGGGGCACAATATGTAAATCTGACGCTTGTACCCTACACGCTTCTTTTAAAATTGTATTCGCAAAAATTTCAATCCCATTCATCACTTTTCCCTCCTCACTATGTATATAGCATGAAAACATGCACAATAAAAATTTGGAATTTTGTATTTTCACTAGAACGAAAAGGAAAAATATGTTTGTGAAATTATGAACAATTTCTGAATTATTGTCTGAAATTACCTATACTCATGTTTATCTGTATTATAATGTTATTATCTTGGATAAAGTGATAAAGGTGGAGATCCTCATGGAACAAGCTTTAAAAATTACAGGTGTTTTAGCTGACCCAACTCGTTATTACATTTATAAATATATTTCGCAAAAACATAGTTACGTAACTGTACAAGAAATTGCAGATGAATTCGATATTCATCCAAACGTAGCGCGTTTACATTTATCTAAATTAGAAGATGTTCATATGCTTAAATCGGAAACGAAGAAAACTGGAAAAGGCGGAAGACCAAGCAGATTATATGTCTTATCTGAAGATGTTATTCAATTGCAATTTCCATTCCGTGATTATCAATTGTTAGCAAGAATAGCATTTAATTCTTTACTTAGCCTTGGCGCTGCTGGTGAAAAAGCGCTATACGAAACAGGAAAACAATTCGGGGCCGAATTAATGCAACAACATATGCAACGTTTAAATGTGAGTGAAGATGCTTTAACAGTAGAGCAAAAAGTTCAAATTGCAAAAGAAGCTTTCTCAACAGCCGGCTTATCACCTGCATTTGAATTAAGTGCAGATGGAACAAAAATTTTCTATGATGTACACAATTGTCCATTTAAAGAAGTTGCTGTTCATCATCCAACTGAAATTTGTAACATGCACGGAGATATGATGAAAGGCATTTTTGAAATCCTATTCCCTAACATGGAATTAACTCGACATGATAGTCTATTAGATGGATGTAAATCTTGTAATTATAAACTAACAATTTAATTTATCATATAAAAAGAAGCCAATAATAATTGGCTTCTTTTTATATGAACGAATATTTACAATAGTAAGAAAAATAAACTATAATGAAAAGAGGTTTTACTTTTTCTAGAAAAGGAGGGAAATAGCATGGATCGCATGTTTCGCGTTCTCGGCTTTTGGACTGGAATTTTCTCGGTTATGTTTTACGTAGGAGATATGCAACAGGCTGCACTACTATTTTTAGGACAAACAGGTTTCTTCGTACTTTTAAGCTATTTAAAATTAACAGAGCGTATGTATATATACGTATTTGGGGCATATTTAACTGTTTTCTTCATAGGATTTACATACTACACGACATTTTTACTTGTCCCTGGGGCTGGACATTAAAAGATGGCATTTTGCCATCTTTTTTTTAATCCCGCAATTTCCTAGTTGACTTATAGGTTTTATTACCTTATATTCTATATAACAGATTGGAATTAGGGGGAATCAACATGAATACACTGCTTGTCGGAATTAACGTTGCAGTCATGCTCATCTTAGTTGGCGTATTATATTATATGCAACGTAAGCATGTATCTTTTAATAAACGTGTATTTACCGCTTTAGGAGTCGGAATTTTATTCGGTCTTATATTACAATTCATTTATGAGCCAACTTCTAAAGTAATTATTGAATCAAATACTTGGTTTGGCTTAATTGGTAACGGTTATGTGAAATTACTTCAAATGATCGTTATGCCACTTATTTTAGTATCTATTATTTCAGCATTTACAAAATTACAGTTAACGAAAAACCTTGGTAAAATTAGTGGTCTTATTATCGGAATTTTAATTCTTACTACAGGAATCGCTGCAGCTGTCGGTATCGCTGCAAGTGCAGGATTTGATGTATCTGCAACAGGCTTGCAACAAGGTGATGCAGAATCTGCTCGTCTGAAACTAGTTGAAGAAAGATTTACTTCTATTGAAAAGACAACAATTCCAGATAAATTATTAGAGCTATTGCCTACAAATCCGTTTCTTGATTTAACAGGCGCTCGTCCAACATCAACAATTTCTGTCGTAATATTTGCAGCCTTTATCGGCATTGCCTTTATAGGTGTAAAACGAAAATATCCAGAACAAGCAGAGCTATTTAAGAAAATGCTTGATGCTGTATATGCAATCGTAATGCGTATGGTAACATTAATTTTACGCCTTACTCCATACGGCGTATTAGCTCTTATGGCAAAAACAGTTGCTGGTAGCGATATAAATGCTATTTTAAAGCTTGGTAACTTCGTATTAGCCTCTTATGTAGCACTTATCGTAATGTTTATCATTCACTTATTATTAATTGCATTGTCTGGTTTAAATCCAATTCAATATTTGAAAAAAGTGTTCCCTGTACTAACTTTTGCATTCACATCTCGCTCTAGTGCTGGTGCGATGCCATTAAATATTGAAGCTCAAAAAGAAAAGCTTGGTATCTCCGAAGGAATTGCAAACTTCGCAGCTTCATTTGGGGTATCTATCGGACAAAACGGTTGCGCAGGTATTTATCCAGCAATGCTTGCAATGATGGTCGCTCCAACTGTAGGAATTGATCCATTACAACCACAATTTATTTTAACTTTAATCGCTGTTGTTGCTATTAGCTCATTCGGTGTTGCCGGAGTTGGTGGCGGTGCAACATTCGCAGCTTTAATCGTACTATCTACAATGAACTTACCAATCGGTATTGTTGCTCTAGTTATCTCGGTTGAGCCATTAATCGATATGGGTCGTACAGCTCTTAACGTAAGTGGTTCTATGACAGCAGGTCTTATTTCAAGTAAATGGCTTGGTGAATTAGATCAAGATACGTACAATCAAGATGATACAAAAACTGGTGAAATTGCTTCATAATGAAAAAAAGACGCTAACATACAATTGTTAGCGTCTTTTTTATTCCGTTCCCTCTTTATAGATCTTATCTTGAGAATTATCACTCCAAGTATTCTTCTAATTGCTCTTTTAACTCTTCCTCAATCTCATAACAAGATTCATCAGCGAGTTCTCCTACTTTCTTACTACCCAAAATGTTTGATTGAATTGGCATTCCTAAAAAGATTCTTTCACATTCCCAAATTGGAATATTGTGAAATTTAATCATCTCTTTTTCTTCATCTAATATAGCTATAGCAACTGTTGAATAATAACCCACCTCAAAGGGATTCTCTTTTTCTCTTGCAAATCCCATATCTAATTCCATGTTTTTTTCTATGTATAAATGCGAATACTCTTTATACAATTTAAGTGACATTCGCTCTATTTCCTTCTCCATACATTGAATGTTCTCTTTTAACTCCAACGTAAACTCCTGTTCTTTATATTTCATTTTCGCCTCCTTAAACATAGAAAAAGAGAATACAATAATATATTCTCTTTCCTCAAATATATTTCATTATCTCACAGCCCGTCCTTTTCACAAATAACCATTTTGTTCGCACCATTTATGAAATTGTCCTACGTCTACTCCAACTAACACGATATCCTTTAGCTCTACATCAATAATTTGTTCTCCAATTACAATAGCAAACTGCGATGCTAATTTTGTCTCGTTTTTCTTTACAATTCCAATTCGGTTCCGATGCGGTCCATCTTTTATATATGCTTTTTGTCCTACAATATCAAAGTTCAAGATTCTCACCTCTTTTACTGCGCTCAAATTGGAAATACGATCTCCAACTCGGAAAATTTCCTTTCATTGCACTATTTCTCTATATATATGACAAAACAATAAAAGAGTCCTTCCTTCTTTACAATTATTTTTTCTTTGTTTCATTTTTGTGATTGAAACGTAAAGTTTATAATAAAATACACTTGGAAGCGCTTTCTATGTAATTTTTTATGTTATAATATAAAAGTAGAACTTCGTAAAGAGGGTTAAAAAAATGAATACAAAAATGATTAAAAAAGTAATTGAAGCATTAAAAGTATATGGCTTTCAGGATGTATCATTCTGTGACAAAACGAGGCAATTTTTATTTCATAACGAAACCGATATTATGAGCGGCTATGCAGAAATAACATATAGTAGTCAATTTGAAAAATTCAACGTACAAATTCATCCAATTGAAACACATCACCAAGCAGAGTTACAAGAGGTTGAAAGACATATACAAGCTTGTATAAGAAAAGTGGAATATTTAAACGCACTTCTTACCGGGCAGACAAAACTAGATGATAAAATTATTATTATGTAAAAAAAGAACGTGATTGAATCACGTTCTTTTTTCATTATATGTTCATCTTTTCCTTTAGTTGTAATCCTGTAACAGATTCTAATACATCCATCGATTCTCCAAATGTCATATCAAAAATTGTATTGTCCTCTATGTACGGAAACTGTCTGAAACGCTTTTCTAACACCTTTACAGCATCTGATGTAAAGTTTGCACTATCAATGCCAAATTCTGTTTCAAGAAGAACGATCCAATCTAACACATGAAAACCTAATCCATTGACGAATGCAATAAGTTTTTCTTCTGGGTTTGAAGATAAGAATACTTGGCGTTCCATCTCACTAAAAAGTTCTTCTCCTAAGATTTCAGCTAACTCATCATCATGTTCACGTTCAACAAGTTCTTCGTAGCCGTAATCATCCACAAGCTCTTCTACTTCTTCACTATCCTGACAAAGCAATTGACTAAGAAGTGCCTCTTTCTTAAATTCACTATTTTGTACGACTTCTAAAAAGCTCGTTTCCCATCCATTTTCTAATTTCATATTATGTACTCCTTTATATACGTTTCTTATCATCACTGTACCCAAAAGATCACTTTTATAACCTTTTAGGTAGTTACTATTATTTCACATGATTCATAACATAAGATGCAAACTCAGCTACATCTCCTTCAAAAATATTTATTTCTGGCAAGTGATAGAACGTTGTTTGGAGCGGGTTTCCTGCATGATATACATATATCGTTTTCTCTAGTGCAATCGCCATTCCAAACTCTGTATGGCTCCCGTTTCCGCCATCTAATATAAGTAAAAACACATCCGCTTCTTTTACAGCATTTTTTTCTGCCTGACCAATTTCTCTTAATTGTTCTTGATTCACTGCTCTTTCGTTTTTGGTCCAATCATATGTATGGTGCCATCCTGCATGTTTCAGTTCATTTGCTACGGAACATACAAGATGTTTATTTTGGAAACCTGAGGCGATATAAAAATTCATTTATATACACTCCTTCATTATGTATCGGGAAACTCCTTTTTAGCGTTATTTGTTATAGCTATAATAAATAACAACTTCAAAAAAAATCCCCATCTTTAAAACTTATTTGCGTTTAAATGATGGGATGCTTCATGGTCTTCTTTTATTTTTTGTTTTTTATAACTTTCATCAGCTAACATTTCTAGTTCAGCTGTTATCTCTGATTTTTCAAGCTCTCTTTCTTGCGAAAATTTCCTTGAAATATAAACAATAACACTACCAACGTACAACACAAAGCATATAATAAGTGCAGTATTTTCATAGAGACTTAGCTCCAACACAGTCACTCCTAATCCATTCGTATTTTCACGCTTCATTAATTGGAATTTCCCTATTAACCCATTTGTTATCCCGCTATTTGAGGGCAGTAAAACCCCCTCCTCAAATTCCAGTGAAAGCAAAGAAGTTAGATGGAGGATGCCCCCAACTGATTAAAGTTTCACTTTATTGTAACATAAAAATATCAATTCTTGGAATCTTTCACCCTACTAAAAGAGGCATGATTGTTTCATCATGCCTCTGAAATATTTTGAATGATTGTTTTAATTGCTTCTTTTCCATTATATTTTTTTAGTGCTGTTTTATACTTCTCATTATTTTGATTCAATTCTTCGACATACTTTATAAGAGATTTTACAGTTACATCTTCTTCATATAATACGGAGGCATACCCTTGCCTTTCAAAGGACTCTGCATTTAATATTTGATCTCCACGGCTTGCAAATTTCGATAATGGAATTAAAACCATCGGCTTTTGTAATGTTAAAAATTCAAAAATTGCGTTGGAGCCCGCGCGTGAAATAACAAAATCTGTTACTGCTAATATATCTGGCAGTTCTCCATGTACATATTCAAATTGTCTATATCCTTCTTTATTTTGTAAACTTTCATCAAGGTTACCTTTTCCGCAAAGGTGAACAATTTGATACTTTTTAAGAAGTTCTGGTAATGCTTCTCGAGCAGTATCATTAATTTTTTTCGCGCCCAAGCTACCTCCCATAATCGTAATAACTGGCTTTTTACGTGAAAAACCTAAAAATGCTAAACCTGTTTCTCGATTTCCCTTCAGCACTTCTTCACGTACAGGAGATCCCGTATATATTACTTTTTCTTTCGGTAAATGTTTCGCTGCTTCTTCAAATGTAACAAATATTTTCGAAGCAAAACGAAGCGCAATTTTATTTGCTAGTCCTGGCGTCATATCAGATTCATGTAATAAAACTGGTACTTTATTTAGCCATCCTCCAATTACGACTGGTACAGATACGAAACCGCCTTTTGAAAAAATCACATCTGGTTTTAGTTTTCGAATCCTTACATACGCATCCATAACACCCTTCATTACAAGAAAAGGATCTTTTATATTTTTCAAATCAAAATAACGACGTAGCTTTCCACTCGCAATACTATAGTAGGGAATGCCTTCCTTTTCTATAATCGTTTTCTCAATACCTTGATGAGAACCAATGTAAGAGATATCCCAGTTGTCTTCTTGTAAATATGGGATAATGGCTAAATTAGGTGTTACATGTCCTGCCGAACCGCCACCTGTAAAGACTATTTTCTTCATACGTCTCCCCCTTCTAGACTATAATACACTAAAATATCTTGCCTCAGGGTGAGAAAATACCATAGCCGTTACGGACGCTTCTGGCTCCATCATGAATCCTTCTGTTAATGAAATACCTATTTCCTCTGGATGAATTAAGCGAAATAGCTTTTCTTGATCTGCAAGTTCTGGACACGCCGGATAACCAAATGACACGCGTATTCCTCTATATTTCGTACGGAAACGTTCTTCCATCGTCAGTTCAGGTGAGTCTGGAATGCCCCAGCGGTCACGAATGAGCATATGTGTTTTTTCAGCAAGTCCTTCTGCTAATTCAAGCGCTAACGATTGAATGGCATGACTACGTAAGTAATCACCTTTCGCCTTCCACTCTTCAGCAATGTCCCGAACTCCTTCCCCAACCGTAACAGATAAGAAAGCAACATAGTCCATCTCATCTCCAATTGGGCGCAAATAATCGCCTAAAGTACGATAGGGAGCCTTTCCTTGTCTAGGGAATGTGAAACGCTCTATAACACGCGTATGATTTTCTGGATCATATATTACAATGTTTTGTCCGTCGCTTTGCGCTGGGAAAAATTGATACACTGCTTTCGGCTTTAACCAAGATTGTCCTTCCTGCAATAATTCATCTATTAAATCATTTAATTCATGTGCTCTCTTATCTCCCTCTTTCAAAAGCTTCTTCACATTTCCTTTTAATCCAAGGTGATGCCCAAGTAGCATTTGTCTATTTAAAAATGGAGCGAGATGAAGAGCCGGAATATCACGTAATACAATTCGTTTTGTTGAATCAGGCACCATAACCTCAGCCTTCGGTAATGGCTCAATTACTGTTGGAATTTCTATTTTCTTCTCCTCTTTTTTTACGATATGAAGATGACGTTCTTTTTTATCCTGTTTCATCTTCTCACGCTCTTCTTCTTTTTGAAGCTTATTAATAATATCGAGCCCCGTCATCGCATCACTCGCATAACAAACGAGCCCTTTATATGATGGTGAAATTCGATTATCTGTAAACTTTCTCGTTAACGCTGCACCACCTACAACAATGGGCACATCAATATTTGCTGCTTTTAAATCTTCAGCAGTCGTTACCATTTGTTGCGCTGATTTTACTAATAAACCTGAAAGGCCTATAATGTCCGGCTTCTTTTCTTGTACTTCTTGAACAATTCGATCCGAACGTACATTAATTCCTAAATTAATAATCTCATATCCGTTATTCGCTAAAATAATTTCAACGAGATTTTTCCCAATATCATGCACATCACCTTTTACAGTTGCTAATAATACTTTCCCTTTTTTTGCACTATCGCTAGATTCCATATGTGGCTCTAAATAACTTACAGCAGCTTTCATACTTTCGGCACTTTGCAATACTTCAGCAACAATAAGTTCATTATTATTAAATAGTCGTCCTACCTCATCCATCCCTGTCATAAGCGGACCGTTAATAATATTAAGAGGTTTTCTTCCTTCTTTAAGTGCAAGACTTAAATCCTCGTGTAATCCTTGTTTCGTACCTTCTACAATATAATTTGCTAGTCGTTCATCTAGCGTTAACGTTTCTTGCACAACGACATCTTTCTTTTTAGCGACTCGGTAAAAGTTTGTAAATTCTTCTAACGTCTCTTTCGTCGTTTCAAACAGTAATGCATCTGCAAGGTGTTTTTCTTCCTCTGGAATCGACGCATAGCGTTCTAATTTTTCCGTATTAACAATCGCGTAATCTAATCCAGCCTTCGTAGCATGATATAAAAAGACGGAATTCAATACTTCACGTCCAGCCGGTGGTAAACCAAATGATATGTTACTTACACCTAAAATCGTTAAACACTCTGGTAACGCTTCTTTAATAAGGCGAATGCCCTCTATAGTCGCTGCCGCTGAACCAATATATTCTTCATCACCTGTCCCTACTGGAAACACAAGTGCATCAAAAATAATATCTGACGGGCGTATCCCATATTTCGTCGTTAATAATTCGTAACTTCTTTTTGCAATTTCTAATTTTCTTTCAGCACTTACTGCCATACCATCTTCATCGATTGTACCAACTACAATTGCAGCACCATACTTACGAAGAAGCGGTGTTACCTTTTCAAAACGCTCTTCTCCATCTTCTAAATTAATAGAGTTGATAACAGCTTTTCCTTGAATATAAGTAAGTGCTCTTGCCATAACATTTTCATCCGTTGAATCAATCATAATCGGTACTTTTAACACTTTCGTAACTTCTGTCAAAAATTTCTCCATATCTTCTATTTCATCACGATCAGGATCTGCCATACAAATATCAATAATATGAGCATTTTTCTTCACTTGCGCTCTTGCCACTTCAGCAGCCTCTTCAAATTTCCCTTCTGCTACTAATCGTTTAAATTTACGTGATCCAATAACATTCGTTCTTTCACCTACAAATAACGGTCTCATAGACTCATCATATTGCAGTGCCTCTAATCCACTAATTCCATGTCCTTCTCTCTCATGATGGTCACGAGGCTTAAGAGATGCTAGTGCTTCTTTCATTGCTTTTATATGTTCTGGTGTCGTGCCACAACAACCACCGATAATATTAACCCATCCTTCTTCAGCAAATCGCTTCACCTTTTCAGCGAGAGAAGATGGAGACTCATGGTAATGTCCATCTTCATCAGGAAGACCTGCATTTGGATAACAAGAAATGTAACACTCCGATAAATCAGATAGTGAACGAATATGGTCCCTCATAAACTCCGGACCAGTCGCACAATTTAACCCAACAGATAATGGTTTCATATGTTCTACTGATAAATAAAAAGCTTCAATTGTTTGCCCAGCCAGAGTCGTTCCCATTGGCTCAATCGTTCCTGAAATCATAATAGGAACCGTTTTTTTCAGTTCTTCAAAAGCAGCTTGAATTCCAATATAAGCTGCTTTCACGTTACGCATATCTTGACTCGTCTCAACGAGTAATACATCAACTTCTCCTTTTAATAATCCTCGTGCCTGCCTTGTATAAGCCTCAATCAATTCTTCAAAAGTCACACCACCAGTAACACTAATTGCTTTCGTTGTTGGTCCCATCGCTCCCGCAACATATACTTCCTTACCGCTTTCTTTAACAGCTTGCTTCGCCAAAAGTGCTGCCTTTTCATTTAGTTCTTCATCTAAATGAGACAGCTCATAATCACTTAGTACAATATTCGTTGCCCCAAATGTATTTGTTTCAATAATATCCGCTCCAGCTTCAATATAAGCTTTATGAATCTTTAAAATAACGTCTGGTCTTGTTTCTACTAAATATTCATTACAGCCCTCGTACTCTTCTCCTCCGAAATCTTCAGCAGTTAAATCCTCTTGCTGAATCATTGTTCCCATTGCACCATCTAATATTAAAATGCTATTTTGTAATTTTTCTTCTATACACTTCATCAATTAATACCTTCTTTCACTTCTTGCTTTTCTCTTACATATTTAACAAGATGTTCTGTAATTTCATATTTTAAAAATGGTGTAATAAGATAAATACCATTAAAATATTTCATCGCTGCGTCGATCAATTCTTGCGAAATGCGAATCCCTTCCTCAATTGCCGCCTCTTTCGTTTCGTGTCCATCCATTCTCTCTCTTATTTCTTCTGGAAGAGTAATACCCGGTACCTCAAAATGAAGAAAATCTGCATTCCGCTTACTTACTAACGGCATAATTCCAATAAAAATAGGTTGTTCCAAATGCTTTGTCGCTTCATACACTTCTTCAATTAACGCGATATCGTAAATTGGCTGAGTTAAAAAATATTCCGCTCCAGCATCTATTTTTCGTTCCATTCGCTTAACCGCCGCTTTTAAGTGCCTCACGTGAGGATTAAATGCGCCGCCTACAGAAAACCTTGTCGCCGGTCCAAGTGATTTCCCTAAAATTGAACGTCCATCGTTCATTTCTTTAATCATTTTAATGAGCTCAATAGAGGACAAATCGTATACAGAAGTTGCACCAGGAAAATCACCAACGCGCGCTGGATCACCAGTTAAAGCTAACACTTCTTCCATCCCTAACGCCGATAAACCTAACAAATGAGATTGTAGTCCAATGACGTTATGATCCCTACACGTTAAATGTGTCAATACCGGGATATCATGCTTCGTTAATAACGCACCCATTGCCATATTAGAAATACGAGGCGATGCTAATGAATTATCTGCTAGAGTAATAGCATCTGCTCCCGCTCTTTTTAAAGCTCTTGCTCCTTCAAAAAACCGCTGTGTATCTAACGTTTTCGGTGGATCTAATTCCACTACAACTGTCGTTTGTTTTTTCGCTTTCTCTGCTAGAGTGACGTGAGCCTTCGAACGTTTCTCATGCGTATGAACAACTTTCGGCCTTTGAATGGTGTCTTTTTCTATTACAGGTGTAACATTCGCAACAGCGTGCTTCATACTTTGAATATGTTCTGGAGTCGTACCACAACAACCACCTAATAACCGAATACCTTGCTCAATAAATCTCGGCGTCATCGCCTCAAAATAAGCTGGGCTTCCCTCATATACGTAACGTCCCTCCACATAATTCGGGAGACCTGCATTTGGGTATGCTGATAAATAGCCATTTTGCGGAATCGATATCATTTTGAAAGCCTCCGTCATATGAAGCGGCCCTAGTTGACAATTTAATCCAACAACATTTGCACCGTAATCTATAAGTTGCTTTAATATTTCATTAACATCATTTCCATTTTGAGTCGTACCTGCTTCATGTAACGCTAATTGAGCAACAATTGGAATGTTCGTTTGCTTACGCAATACTTTAACAGCATGAAGTAATTCAAATTCATCGTAAAAAGTTTCTAATAGTAATCCATCAACCTGTTCTTCTAGTAAAGCCCCTGCCTGTTCAAGTAGCATAAACTCCCTTTCCATATCAGTCGTTGTAACGGCTCCGATATGTTTCATACCACCAATTGTTCCTAAAATTGCATTTTTATCTGTAACAGATGCTTTCGCCAGTTTTACTGCCGCTCTATTAATTTCTGTAACTTGATTTTCTAAGCCGTACATACGTAATTTCGCCTCATTTGCTCCATACGTATTCGTTTGAATTACATCTGCTCCAGCAGCTACATATTGTTTATGAATCGATATAATTAAGTCTGGATCAGATACATTCAATTCTTCAAAGCTACTTTGCAAGCCATGTGAATGCAATAACGTCCCAACCGCACCATCACCTATTACAATTCCTTTTGATAATAAATCTAGTAATTTCACGAATCTCCCTCATTTCTATCAATATAAAAACCCCCTCTTCACTTTGAAGAGGGGGACATAATCGTTCCTCCTCTTATTATGCAAAACATTCGTTTTGCAGGTATTAGCACCGTTTCAAACATTTCGTTTGAAGGTTGCCGGGTTTCACAGGGCCTTTCCCTCCACCGCTCTCAATAAGAGTTGTCTTTATTATTTTATTTATGTAGCTAAAAGGAAATGCGTTCCCCTTTTAACAATGTTTGTTAATTTTTTAATAAATTTAGCATGCACAAAAGTAAAAGTCAATGACACTTGCGGAAAAATAAAAATTATTTAAAATAAAGTTGCAATTCAATTATCTTTTGTTGTAAAGTTAAAAACATAATAAAAATTTCATACGAACATTCTTATCTAGAGAGGTAGAGGGACTGGCCCTGTGACGCCTCAGCAACCATTAACATTTTGTTAATAAGGTGCTAATTCCAGCAAATTGTGAAAGATTTGACAGATGAGAAGAAGACTCTATTCAAACCGAAAGCCTTCTTCTTAGAAGGCTTTTTTTATTTTATATTCACTTAATGTTTCAATTTAAAAGGAGGAATTTTCACATGTCAACAATCGAAACAAAACTAGCACAAATCGGCAATCGCAGTGAAACTACAACTGGAACGGTTAATCCACCAGTTTATTTCTCAACCGCTTATCGTCATGAAGGAATTGGTAAATCTACTGGCTTTGACTATTCACGAACTGGCAATCCAACTCGAGGTCTTTTAGAACAGGCAATCGCAGACTTAGAATATGGCGAACAAGGTTATGCCTGTAGTTCAGGGATGGCGGCTGTTCTCCTCGTCCTTTCTCTATTCCGCTCTGGAGACGAACTTATTGTATCTGAAGATTTATACGGTGGAACGTATCGATTATTTTCTGAACATGAAAAAAAGTGGAATGTTCGATGTAGATACGTAAATACACAGTCTATTAAACAAATTGAGCAAGCTATCACAACTGAAACGAAGGCTATTTTCATAGAAACTCCAACTAATCCATTAATGCAAGTTACTGATATTGCTGCTGTCGCAACTGTAGCGAAAAGGCACGGACTACTTCTTATTGTAGACAACACATTCTACACACCTTATATACAGCAACCATTAACAGAAGGTGCTGACATTGTACTTCACAGCGCAACGAAATATTTAGGGGGACATAACGATGTACTAAGCGGACTTGTCATTGCAAAAGGAAAGGAACTTTGTGAAGAAATCGCTCATTATCATAATGCATCAGGTGCAGTTTTAAGCCCATTTGACTCATGGTTATTAATTCGCGGTATGAAAACGTTAGCGCTTCGCATGAGACAGCATGAAGAAAATGCGAAAGCAGTTGTTGCATATTTAAATGATGAAGACGGGGTGACAGATGTATTTTATCCTGGAAGAGGCGGCATGATTTCATTTCGCCTTAAAGATGAAGCTTGGATTAATCCATTCTTACAATCTTTATCCTTAATTACATTTGCCGAAAGTCTTGGTGGTGTAGAAAGTTTAATGACTTATCCAGCAACGCAAACACATGCTGATATTCCTGAAGAAATTAGAACAGCAAACGGTGTATGTAATCGTCTTCTTCGATTCTCCGTTGGCATTGAAAATAGTAACGATTTAATTCAAGACTTAAAGCAAGCCATTAAACTTGTAAAAGAAGGTGTAAGAATATGAGTTATTCTATAGATACACTCTTACTACACAACCAATATAAACATGACTCGCAAACAGGAGCTGTGAACGTTCCTATCTATAACACATCAACTTTTCACCAGTTTGATGTAGATACGTTCGGAAAATATGACTATAGCAGGTCAGGAAATCCAACTCGTGAAGCTCTTGAAGATATCATTGCTTTATTAGAAGGTGGAACAAAGGGATTCGCCTTTGCATCAGGCATTGCAGCGATTTCCACTGCATTCCTCCTTCTTTCACAAGGTGATCACGTACTCATTTCAGAAGATGTATACGGAGGCACTTACCGAGTGATAACTGAGGTACTCTCCCGTTACGGTGTTTCACATACATTTGTTGATATGACCAATTTAGAAGAAATAAAACAAAACATGAAACCAAATACAAAGCTCTTTTATGTAGAAACACCTTCTAACCCACTTTTAAAAGTGACAGATATTCGCGAGGTTTCTAAACTCGCAAAATCTATTGGCGCTCTTACTTTTGTTGATAATACATTTTTGACACCACTATTCCAAAAACCACTTGAACTTGGAGCTGATGTCGTTCTTCATAGTGCTACAAAATTTATTGCTGGTCATAGTGATGTTACTGCCGGATTAGCAGTAGTAAAAGATGCCGAACTCGCTCAAAAGCTTGGATTTTTACAAAATGCATTCGGTGCTATTTTAGGACCTCAAGATTGTTCTCTCGTACTTCGCGGTCTAAAAACATTGCACGTACGCCTCGAGCATTCAGCTAAAAATGCCAATAAAATCGCACATTATTTACAAGAGCACGCTAAAGTACAAAATGTCTATTATCCGGGATTACAAACACATCTCGGATTTGATATTCAACAATCTCAAGCAACATCAGCTGGAGCGGTCTTATCGTTTACTTTGCAGTCAGAAGATGCACTCCGCCAATTTTTATCAAAAGTAAAATTACCTGTTTTTGCAGTTAGTTTAGGAGCTGTAGAGTCAATTCTTTCTTATCCAGCAAAAATGTCACATGCAGCACTGTCGCAAGAAGCTCGTGATGAAAGAGGAATCTCTAATTCATTACTTCGGTTATCAGTCGGTCTTGAAAATGTTAACGATTTAATATCCGATTTTGAAAATGCCCTTTCTTATGTAGAAGAACCTGTAAATGCATAGAGAAAAAGAAGATATGAGATTAGGTTTTCATATCTTCTTTTTCTGCGTTTTAGTTATATTCATTTGAAATTTTTCTTATAGTCCATAAAAAATAAAAGTATATCATCTATTTCTAAATAATGGATTAATTGATATATTAAGAAATAAAAAAGGGGGGGAAATAATGGATACTTGTGCAGATATTTTAATCGTTATCGATTTACAAAATGGCGTATGTTATAGCGAGGAGCATTTATTTGATTTACAGAACTTACTAACAAAAGTAAATAAAAGAATTTATTCATACAGAAAATTAAATAAACCAATCCTTTTTATTCAACATTGTGATGATGATTTAGTACCCGAGAAAGAACTTTGGGCTATTCATACCGATCTAGATGTTCAAGAACAAGATTTTTTTGTAAGAAAAACACATGCAAATTCATTTTATAAAACAAACTTAAAAGAAATTTTAGATCAATTATCTGTAAATTGCATTGAATTTTGTGGCGCCCAAACAGAGTACTGTATGGATGCTACGATTAAGTTTGCCCACGGACTGGGATACGAAAACTTTATGGTACAGAAAACAACCTCTACGTTGAATAATCCTTTTATGTCCGCAAAAGAGACAATTGATTTTTACGAGAACATATGGAATCACAGATTTTTAACGTTGCTAAAAGATGAATTTTAGAATAAATGACTAATGACTTGATTATCCTAAGATTTATCAGCCGTAATCAAATATTTCATTATCACCATAAAGAAGCGAATTACATTCAGCTTCTTTTCTTTTAACCTGTTTTATATTCTATATATATCATTATAATTCCTTTGTCATATTATTTTAAAAATTTCGTATATTCATTTGAAAGAATAAGAAAATCATGATAAAATTGTGTTACAAATATATCTATATCTTTCAATTTTTAAAACGCATCGAAATTTTCACCCAAAAATGTCATTTTACAAAAACGTGCTAATTTACCTATTTTATTTACATCATGGTCTCTTTTCTTACAATTTCTTTACTTTAGGACTTTTTTTCTGCAACAACTATTTTCTTTTCTTTAAATTTTTGGTATGTATAGTATGGTATAATAGCTCACACGGAGGTGGAAAAGAACATGTTAGAAACCTTTCAAAAAGAATTAGAACTATATGAAAGTAATGCAGAATTATTAAAAGTGCTGGCTCATCCTGTTCGTTTATGTATCGTAAAAGGATTAATTGAGCGCGGTCCAAGCAACGTTTCTACAATGTACACTGGCTTAAACATGCCACAATCTACAATTTCACAGCATTTAGCAAAATTAAAAAGCGCTAAAATCGTTTCTAGTGAAAGAAAAGGATTGGAAATTTATTACAAAGTAGAGAACGAAACAATAATTCAACTCGTTCGCGTATTATTAGGTTAGGGACTAATAATCGAAGAAAAAGAACGTATTCTATATTTTTTATCTCATATCTTTAATATAAATATATATCATGAGAGGAAATATATAATACTACATAAGTCGTATTAAAAAACAAGACACAGTATATACTGTGTCTTGTTTTTTATATTGTTACATACCGCTCCAAATGTAAATGTTGCATATCTTTTGTATGTATAACAACATCAAACGCACTCCCTACTCCTCCATTCAAAATCATAGAACGAACTGCTCGATTTTGTTTTTGTGTTTCAGAAAAAGGATTCATATCTTGATGGCTCGTAAGCTGTTCTAATATCCCTGCAGCTAACAAGAACTCAGATTGTTTCTTATGCCATACTGCACTCATTCCTTGCATACTAAACATCTCCTTTAGCTCGTCCCAATGAATATGAGTAGTAAGATCCATTTCACCTGGATGCGCTAGTGGGTTACGTATTAGCTTATGCTGATAATAACCTCGCAAACTTCCTTCACGGTGTGCTGGATGCATCCATTCTTCTTTTGTGTATCCGTAATCAACTGTAATACATATACCTTTTTGAAACCATTTCGCGATTTCTTTTATATACTCCTCCATCACAATTGGTACTTCAAAACGTTGCCCTTCAGCAATATGAATATTATATTTCAATAAATATCGACCAATTCTTTTATCTAACGGCCTACATACTTCTGAAAGGTTTCCTTCCTCTGTATATGTAATACGCACTTCATACAACATACCATTTCTTTTCTCAATTATTTCAACAGGAAATGCATCAAACAACTCATTCGAAAAGAGAATTCCCTCGAAAGAATCTCCCATTTCACTATAGGAGGTATAGTACGATACATTAGAAAATGAGCCAAGCTGCTCCTGCTGTAATTTCCTATGAAAAGGGCTCACTTCAATCATTGAATAGTTTAAATCAATAAAGGTTTTTGGAGATAATTGCTTCCATTCTTGTAAAACATCATAGGCAAACTTTCCAGTTCCCCCACCAACCTCACAAATATTCGAAGCAACTTCACCATTTTCAACAAGACGAATAAAAAGTTTAGCAAAAGTTTTTGCAAAAACAGAGGATACATTGCTACTTGTAAAAAAATCCCCTTGTCTTCCAATCTTTTCACGTTCTTTCATATAATATCCATGACCTTCTGTATACAATACAAGGTTCATATACGTACTATATGAAATTGAATAATCCTTTTCTTTCCCCATCCATTCTCTTAAAATGAGCTCCATTCCCATAATGACTCCTTATTGTAAAAACGGATTATTTTCTTTTTCAAAACCAATGCTTGTTTCTGGACCATGTCCACATAACACCGCTGTCTCATCTGGTAATACAAATAATTTCTCTTCAATACTTCCAATTAATTCAGCAAAACTTCCACCAGGCAAATCTGTTCTTCCAATGCTCATTTGGAACAATACATCTCCTGAGAATACAGCATTTGCCTCTTTACTATAATAAGAAATACTTCCTGGAGAATGTCCTGGCGTCTCAAAAATTTCAAAATTAAATGATCCAATTGTTAATGTACCTTCTGCATCAATAATATGATCCGCTGGTTTTGCTGTAATACTGCGGTTCATCATAAAAATTTGAGAGCCGTTTACAGTTGCATCTCCTAACCAATCTGCTTCTTCTTTATGTACGTATACAGGAATATGAAAAGCGTCTCTTACCGCATCAACAGCACCGATATGATCAAAGTGAGCATGCGTTAATAAAACAGCCAATGGTTTTAATTGTTCTTCTTGTAAATATGTAACGAGCTTTTCACCTTCGTGCCCAGGGTCAAAGATAATGCACTCTTTTTGATCGTTCATTAAAATATAAGCATTTGTTTGTAATGGGCCTAACGGCATTTGTATCCATTTCATATGAAAATCTCCTCCAGTTATTAAACTTACTTTTAATGATACAACATTTCTTTCTCTTAGGAAAAGAAAGGATGCTATCTCGACAATCATTTTTAAAACATGTACAATATAAAAGAGTAAATATTCCAAAAACTCATAATAAGAAATGGGTAGACAGAGGAGGATATTGCATGGGCCTTGTTATTATTTTTACACTTGTCACTCTGTTAGCTGTATTTGCTACGCTTAGAACACTTCGTGAAAAAAACTTTTTCGCGAGCGGCTTTGCAATTGCAACTGTACTCGTTTTCGGATGGTTTACGATCATGACTGTTCTATATAACGGGTATCCACCAGCAGCTTAATTCGTTTACACTTTATTCTTCATCGAGATTTCACACAAAAAGAGGAAGGGTTCCCCCTTCCTCTTTTCATATTTCAAAACTTATATCATCTTCGCTTCGTATTTGTGCTTTTTTACAAGCCAAGCTCCTCCGATAACACCTGCATCATTACCAAGTGTTGCAATAGCTAACTTCGTGCTCTTTACAGCACGTGAGAAAGCGTATTGCTCGAAATAGCGTTGAATTGGTTCTAATAGCGCATCTCCAGCTTTAGACACGCCTCCACCAATAACAATTTTCTCTGGGTTCAACGTACTAGATAGGTTCGCTACAGCTAACCCTAAATAAGAAGCTACCTTTTCTACTACTTCGCCTGCTAATTCATCACCTTGTCCAAGTGCTTCAAAGACATCTTTTGATGTAATACGTCCTTCTTCAGCTAACATAGAACGCAACATGCTTTCTTTATTAGTCTCTTGTATTTTTTGCATAGCAACACGTACAATACCTGTCGCAGATGCTACTGTTTCTAAGCAACCAGACTTCCCGCAATTACATGGGAAAGCATTTTCTGTAACTACTGTAATATGTCCAATCTCACCAGCAGCACCACTCACGCCGTGTACAATCTCACCATTGGCGATTACACCACCACCAACGCCCGTACCAAGTGTCATGCAGATTAAATCTTTTGCACCTTCACCAGCACCTTTCCACATTTCACCAAGCGCTGCTAAGTTTGCATCATTATCAATAACAACAGGTAATCCTGTTTCTACTTCTAATAAATCTTTTAGCGGATAGTTTTTCCACCCTAAATTAACCGCTTCATAAATCATTCCAGATGCCACATGTACAGGGCCAGGAGCTCCCATACCAATACCAATTAACTTGCTCTTCAATTCGCCTAATTCTTCTAGCTTTTTATCAATTGCTTTCGCAACATCAAGTGTAATATGTTTTCCTTGCTCACCTGTATTTGTAGGGATTTCCCACTTATGTGAAATTTCGCCGTATACATTAATAAATGCTAATTTAATGGTTGTACCACCAAGGTCAACACCAACTAACCATTTCTCTTCCATGTTGCTTACCTACCTTTATCTAATTCTTATTTAGCTCTTTTTGAATTTCTTGCTTCAATAAAAATAAAGCTGTTTGATAGTCTTGTGGATCGATTAGCTGTGATTGATTTAATTCACGCAATTCATCTTGCATTAATTGTAAATCTGCAATTCGATCTCCCGTATAAATAATCGTACCAAATTTCTTTAGCAATTGCTGAATATCATAAATAGATACCATTTCATCACCCTCTATGCTCACTTACTATAAAAATTATAATAAGAAAACGTTCACATATTTTATTATAATCAAGAAGAAAAAGTCTCGTCAATTTTTATTTGTCTATACAAGCTCATTTATAAGCATTGTTCCTTTTTCTGTAATAATTTTTTCTATATTTTTATCAAATGGCTCTACCGGAATGTGTTTTACCATTTGAAAATCATATGCTAATGATAGCGTTTTCCCTTTATAATGCACGAGATAACGATCATAATAGCCCCCGCCGTATCCAATCCGTTCTCCTCGCTCTGTATAAGCTACGCCTGGCACAATTTGAAGATCAATGTCATCCGCACTGACTTCTTCCGTAAGTCCCGGAATCGGTTCACGTAAATTCATATACACCGTTTCTAATTGATCAAAATCACTAATTTTCCGGAAGGACATCGTTCTTGTTCCTTTATTACACTTAGGAACTACAACTTTCTTTCCTTCTTCCCAAGCTTTTTCGATAATAGGATATGTATTCACTTCATTTTCCATTGAAAGAGTAATTCCAATTGTTTTAGCTTCAACCCACTCTTTTTGCGCATACAACGAAAATGCAATCTGTTCTGATAAAGTTGTATACTGTTCTTCTGATAAAGAATTCATGTGTTCTATTATTTGTTTACGCAAACGCACTTTCTCTTCTTTCACACATTCTCCTCCTTACAGTGACACTTTACTCTATGATGATAGTGTATCACTTTTAACATAGGAATCGAATAAAAAAAGAAACAGTAGGAAAATATTCCTACTGCTTACTTTGTTTCACGGTGTAACGTAGACTTCTTGTCACGCTTGCAATACTTTTTAAGCTCGATACGCTCAGCGTTGTTACGTTTATTTTTCTTTGAGATATAGTTACGATCTCCGCATTCTGTACATGCTAGAGTAATATTCACACGCATTCTTATTTCCCTCCAGTACTAATAACTTAAATCAGACTATACTATAATACCACTTTTAAAATAAAAATTCTACACCTTTTGATATTGTCTAATTTTTTCTATAATATTTTTCATGTTTTCCCTTGCTATTACTGGGTTTCTAGCATGTGAATACACTAAAAATTTTGGTTGTTTTGTGTCAGAAACGATATAAGACCACTCTTTTTCAGTATATTTGAACTGTACTCCTTCAAATATGCCTTCTCCCTTCCTTTCAATATCATCCAATAATTTCCTCATAATTTCCCCTTTTTCATTCCATGAACATACCACTTCATCATAAAGTAAATAGAGCGGAGGTGATTGCTCTACTATGCTGAGAAACGTTTTTCCTTGCAATGCTATTAGCTCAAATAATTTTCCAATTCGATATAAAATATCTCGCTTCCACCTTACTTGAAACGACTTCCTTTCATCCTGCGTATAAAACAGAAGATAACATTCTCCTAATTTCAAAGACATTGGGTAAATATTTCCTGTAGATTCGAGTAAGAAATCTGGAATATCTACCTCTTCTAAATCTGTACCCTGGTAAATATTACTATGTTTATCGTATAACTCGAAATGATTTCCTTGCTCAGAAAACATAAGAGCCATATTCGCTTTACTTGATTTCATCAAAGCTTTCACATGATCTTTTTGTTCACTTGCATAAATCCATGTAACTGTACAACCAAGTCTTTGTAGAAAGAGCATAAGTAAATGTTGCAACGTATCATTTCTCTTATTAATAAGAAGATGAAACTTCTGCATCTGTATTTTCTCGATATCAATATGCCCCAATATAACTTCTATATACTCATTCATAGAAACATGAACCAGCTTATTTCGCCCCATCTCTTTCTCATGCACGTAATAAAACAATTCGGACATATATACTTGTTCTATCTCTTTTTGCTGCTTATACGTTAACGGCATGCCAGCTTGACCATACAACTTTATAACAATCTCATTCTCATTCTCCACTTGAATGAAAACCCCACCTGCACATTGCAAATGATGAACACTATATTGAAAAAGTGACTCGTTCATTTCTTTGCATTCCATCGTATGAATCCCTATACCATGAATAGCATGTAAAAATAAATTTTTATAAGAGGTTGTTTCTATATTTTCTTGACTTCCAATTAATATACTTTCTCCTTTTGTAAAAAGAGAGCCATACGCCATCGCAATCTTCACGATAAACTGGGGAGTAATTTCAACATTCCCTCTTCCTACAATGCGGCTTTTTTGTAACCACCCTGCACTCATTTCACTCTCTTGAATACCAGCCGCTCCTACTATCGAATGACTATCAATCGCCTTATAAGGCCATAGTTTTCCTTTTTGCTTAATTATCGTACTTCTCCCGATATGACAGTGATCCGCTACAATGCTTTTTTGAAACAGTGTAACGTCATCTTCAACTATTGTACGCTCTCCTATTGTCGTTTCTAATAGTTCACAATACTTTCCAATATGGGCATTTGCAAAAACAATACTTTTTTGAAGATGAGAATAATTTGAAATGATACTATTTTTTCCAATAATAGAATATGGCTCAATTACAGCTCCTGTACCAATCTTTGCTCCTTCTCCAATGAAAGAGGGGCCATGAATTTTTGTCCCTTTCCCAATCGTCACCCCTTCTCCCATCCATACCATCGGTAATACTTCCGTATAAGGAATAGGTACTTGTAACTTTTTCGTTAACAAATCAAATTGTGCTTGTCGATATTGATTAAATGTGCCGATATCTAACCAATAACCTTCTGACAAATATGCGAATAACACATTTTTGTTTGCCAATAAAGGAAACACATCATGACTGAAATCAAAAAATTGTCTAGGCGGTATGTAAGAAAAGATTTCTGGCTCCATAATATATATGCCTGTATTCACAACATTAGATACTACCTCATTCCAACCCGGCTTTTCTATATATCGTGTAACCTCCTGGTCTTTATTCATTACAACCAATCCAAATGAGAGTGGATTTTCTACTTCTTTCACAAACATTGTTACCATTCTTTTCTTTTGTTCATGAAACCTAATTCCTTCTGATAATTGAAAGTCAGTTAATGCATCCCCGCTTATTACAACAAATGTTTCATCTAAAAATTGTTCTGCTTGTTTAATACTCCCTGCTGTACCAAGTGGAGGAGAGTCTTCAAAATAATACAAGTTAACTCCCCATTTACTACCATCACCAAAATATCGCTTAATCGTAGTACTCATATATTGAACAGTAATTGCAATTTCACGAATACCATGCTGGCGTAATAACTCAATATTGTATTCTAAAACTGGTTTTTCTAATAATGGTAACATCGGCTTTGGAGTATTACATGTTAATGGTCTAAGGCGTCTTCCTTTTCCTCCAGCTAAAATAACCCCCTTCATATACTTCAGCCTCCACTTATATAATGTTCAGTAGCTCCATATACCATATGTATATTCTCTATCCCACATGAACTAGCAGCATAAACTTGATTAGTTAAACGAATCCTCATTTAAAAGACCCTATAATTAAATTTCCCACCTATAAAAACGTACGTTTCAAACGACAAGAAAGCGCTTACTATTAATTGATAAATAATACTTATTAACGAACAACATATATACTAATTTTCCCATTACATTATGATACATCTTATCATCATAAACTAAAGGAAACAACGAGCTTTTTTTGTCATGTTTTGACTAAAAAAAGCAGGTGATTTCTCATCACCTACTTTTATTCCTACTCATTCAATAAATAATGCTTTCCTTTTACTAAATAAAATACATTTTCAGCAATATTTGTAATATGGTCTGCTACACGCTCAATATATCTCGCCACAAATGATAATTGTGTAATTTGCGTAATTGCTTCTGGTTGTTCCGGAACTGAAGATATAAACTCACGAATTGCTTTTCCATATATTTCATCAACGGAATCATCCATTTCAGCAATTTGTTTCGCGAAAGTTAAATTTTCTTGTTCATATGCTTCTAACGCTAAATGCAACATCTTATTTGCAACCGCAAACATTTCATCCAGGTTGTGCAAACTAACAGCCACTTCTTTTTCCCCAAGACGAATTGTAGCCTTTGCAATATTAACAGCATGATCTGCAATACGCTCTAAATCTGTCGCTGTTTTAATTGAAATAAAGATTCTTCTTAAGTCACTTGCTACAGGTTGCTGCTTCGTAATGAGCATAAGCGCAAGATCGTTTATTTCCTCTTCTAAATTATCCATACGGTAATCACCATCAATGACCTCTAACGCTTTCTCTACATCCCTTGTATGCAGACCTTCCATAGCAATCAATAAAGCCGCATTTGCTAATTCGCCAAGCTCAATCACCTTTTGCTGTAACACTTTTAAATCACCTTGAAACTGTTCTCTTACCATTTTTTCTTCCCCCTCAATATTATGTGCCATTATATACAAAGTGAAACTTTAATCACCCCTCATCAATCGGGCTTTTACAGGCCGCCCGCCCACCTAACTTCTTTACTTTTGCTGAATTTTGAGGTGGGGTCTTACTGCCCGCAAATAGCGGGATAAATCTCCTACATAACCTCTTACGCTTGTAATAAACCTTAAGATAAAGAGAAGGTATTACTTCCCTATTAAAGTGAGATAAAAATAAGAAATGCCCTCTGTTAAGAGGGCATTTTCTCTTAGCTTTGCAACGATATCAACCAAAGCGACCTGTAATATAATCTTCTGTACGCTTATCTGAAGGCGTCGTAAATAATTTGTTTGTATCTGTATACTCCACAACTTCCCCGCTTAAGAAGAAAGCGGTTTTGTCTGAAATACGCGCTGCTTGTTGCATATTATGCGTTACGATAACAATACTAAAGTCTTTCTTTAACTCTTGAATTAATTCTTCTACTTTTAATGTTGAAATTGGATCTAGTGCCGATGTTGGCTCATCCATTAAAATAACGTCTGGCTCAATAGCTAAGCAACGTGCGATGCATAGACGCTGTTGCTGTCCACCAGATAAACCGTATGCATTATCGTGCAAACGATCTTTTAACTCATCCCAAATCGCTGCTCCGCGTAAACTTTTCTCAACAATTTCATCTAATGTCTTTTTGTCACGGATACCATGGATTTTTGGACCGTATGCTACATTCTCATAAATAGATTTTGGAAATGGATTTGGCTTTTGGAACACCATTCCTACGTGCGTTCTTAATTCTTCAACTGGATATGATTTATCAAATATATTGCGTTCTCTATATTCAATTACACCTGTAGTTCGAACGATCGGTACTAACTCTACCATGCGATTTAACGTTTTTAAGTACGTTGATTTACCACAGCCACTTGGACCGATAATTGCTGTAACTTCATTCTCATGAATACTTAAATTAATATCTTTTAAAGCATGGTCTTCCCCATACCATAAATTTAAGTTTTTCGTATCAAATACTACTTTCTTTGGCGCAGTCTCGATTTTCTCTTCGTTTTTCACCTGTACATTTACTACTGTTGCTACCATTTGAATTCCCCTTTCATCCACTTCCAACTTATTTTCGATTTCGTAACCATAAAACAAATATATTGATAAATAGCAACAAACCTAACAAAACAATCATCCCAGCTGCTGCTACATACTGAAATTCTTCTTGTGGCCTACTCATCCAATTAAAAATTTGAATTGGTAAAACTGTAAATCTATCAAACATACTAAATGGAACATAATTTGCAAACGCAAGTGCCCCAATAACTAATAGTGGTGCTGCTTCTCCAATTGCTCTTGATATCGCTAACGTACAGCCCGTTATAATCCCCGGGAAAGCATATGGCAATACAATTTGATACATCGTTTGCCACTTCGTAGCACCTAATCCGTAAGAACCCTCTAATAATGCACTTGGTACTGATCGGATTGCTTCTTGACTCGCCACAACAACTGTTGGTAAGACGAGTAAACTCATCGTCAGTGCTGCTGCAACTATACTCTCTCCTAAATGAAGAGCATATACAAAAATAGTTAAACCAAGCAATCCAAATACAACGGATGGTACTCCTGCTAACGTTTGATTATTAATCTCTATTATTTTTTTAAATAGAGATTCCTTCGCATATTGCTCTAAATAAAGTGCTGTTCCAACTCCAAATATAAAAGAAACAGGTATAACAATACTCATAAATAATATTGTCCCTGACAAAGCTGCAGCAATACCAGCTTCTTTCGGATTACGTGAAGCGAAATTTGTAAAGAAATCTATTGAAAGATAGCTTATACCTTTTTCAACAATTTGAAACAGTAACACAAACAAAATTACGATTGAAAATAAAATCGCTATATAAAATAACAATTTGTAAATTCGATCTTTTAAAAAGCGTGATGCCATGTTTTTTTGTATTTTTTTATGATTCAACGTCCGCATATTATGTCATCCTCCTAAAACGGCGCATAATTGACTGCGAAATGATGTTCATAATAAAAGTAAACAAAAATAATGTTGCACCTACAGCATACATGCTGTAATACGTAATCGTTCCATGCGGAGCATCACCTAAACTTACTTGCACAATATAGGCTGTTAACGTTTGAATAGAATGTGTCGGATCAAGCGATACATTTGGTGTGGATCCTGCCGCAATTACAACAATCATCGTTTCACCAATTGCACGCGAAGCCGCTAATATAATTGCTGCCATAATCCCTGTAAAAGCGGACGGAAACACCACTTGTTTTACCATTTCAAACCGCGTCGCTCCGAGTGCTAATGAAGCTTCTTTCGTCCCTTTCACCACAGCTCTCATCGCGTCTTCAGATAGAGATGCAACTGTAGGCATCATCATAAATCCGATAACGATTCCTGGGCTAATCGCATTAAAAAACTGTAAATCTGGTATAATCCTTTGTAAAAGCGGCGTAACAATTGTTAATGCAAAAAAACCATATACAATTGTCGGGATACCTGCTAATAGCTCTAACATCGGCTTTAATATTTTCCGTGCACTATTTGAAGCATATTCGCTTAAAAATACGGCACACGCTAAACCGATAGGAATTGCTACAAACATAGCGATTGCTGTTACAAGGAACGTTCCACATATAAGTGGTAATATACCGAATTTAGGATTTTCAAAAAACGGTAACCATTCTTTCTCCGTCAAAAAGGAGTACAATGATATTTTTTGAAAAAACATGATTGTTTCATTAGAGAGCGTAAAAACAATTCCAAGTGTCGTAACAATAGAAACGCTGGCAATTATTTTTAGTAACAAAGGCATTATTCGATTGATTCGCTGCGTTTTTTTTCTTTGTTTTGTATTTCTTTCAATCAAATGTTGTACAGAAAATGTAATTTGACTTTTGTCATTATGAGCCAAAGATGAAAACCCCTTTCCACCCTGACATTACCTTTTTATTTCTGTTAACATACGCAGCTGTTCATTGTATTTTTCTTTTCTTAATTTTACATACCCGACCTCTTCAGCGAGGTTACCAACATGCTGAATCATAAACTCAACATAGTTTGCTACATTCATTTTATTTCGGATAGATGCATTATTCACATAAGTAAGTAGCGGCCTAGATAACGGCTTATACTTCCCTGACTGAATGGTCTCTTTCGTCGGAAATACACCATTCACTTTTATTGCTTTCACCTTATCTCGATTAGCCATATAATAAGCATATCCTACAAAAGCAATGGCATGTTTATCATTCATTACCCCTTGCATAATAACTTGATCATCTTCAGACAAAGAGACTTTTTTTACAATGCGATGATTTTGTAAGATGACATTTTGAAAATAATCATAAGTACCAGAGTCTACGCCTGGTGCATAAAACTTCACTTGTTCACGTGGCCATGTTGAATGAATTTGTGACCATCGCTTCTCTCTTCCATCTTCACTCCACAGTAAACGTAACTCGTCTACTGACATATCGTCTACCCATGTATTGTGCCGATTCACGACAATTGTAAGACCATCGTTAGCGACCTCAAAAGGTGTGAACTGAATAGAGTTTTTCTTCATCTCATTTTTCTCGACTTGTTTCATTACTCTCGAAGCATTATTTATATCTACTTCTCCTTTACTGAAACGATTAAATCCTCCTCCAGTTCCAGAAACACTGATGGAAATTTTCACGTCTGGATGCACCTTTGTATATTCCTCCGCTACTGCTTCTATAATAGGAAAAACCGTTGAGGATCCATCAACTCTCACTTCTCCCATTTCATTTAAAGCAAATGCAGTAGACATTTCAAAACAGAGGAACCATATCGATAGTACGAAAATTATAATCGGTGTACGCATCCATTTCACGTGTTCTTCCTCCTAGAAGTAACCGGAAATAACAGGATTACAGATATAAGAATACTGCTAAACTATTAATTCGGTTTTAATTGTTTGTAAAAGTTTTGTAAAGTTCCACATAAATCAACATACGGTACAATTTTAATTCAGTAGTAGCTATTCATTTCCTCTGATGATTTCCCTATAAAATATTTATCCCCTATCCCACCATATACAAGTATCATTTATAAGGCCGCGTGTTTCCCAATATTGTATACTTGTCCACATTTATTACACGATATGCATAAACCATAAAAAAAAGCACACTATCTTTTCAGATAGTGTGCTTTTTTTAAATTTTTTTATTCATCATCTTGATCTTTATTTTTATTGTTTTTATCATCTTTTGGAGCTTCACCATTTACTTCTTGGTTTTTCAAATCAAAGTAGGCGTCCATAATTTCACGACCAATATATCCATTAATACCAGTCTTATCATCATGTACCCATGGAACAACAACAGAGAATGCTACTTCTGGATCTTCAAGTGGCGCATAACCTACTAATGTTAAGTTATATGTTTCCACACGTTCACCATTTGCCTTTCTACCAATCTCTTTATCTCCGCCATACACAGTTTGCGCGGTACCTGTCTTCCCTGCCGCTTTATATTTTGCACCTGTAAAGTATTTGGTAGCTGTACCACCTGAATCATTATACACTTGTCTAAATCCTTCTTGAACACGTTTAATTTGCGATTCTGGCATATCAACACGATTTAATACTTTCGGTTCCATAGATTGAACAACTTTCCCAACTTCATCTGGTTTCACTGCCGGTTGACGAATTTCTTTTACAACTTGTGGTTGCATACGATATCCACCATTGGCAATCGTCGAAATATATTGCGCTAATTGAAGCGGTGTATACGTATCATACTGTCCAATTGATAAATCTAGTAAGAAACCTGGTTGACTACCTCTCCCCATCTGACCAGCAGATTCATTCGGTAAATCAATTCCTGTTTTTACACCAAGTCCAAACTGTCCGAAATAATAACGCATCGTATCAAATGCTTTTTGAGGTATATCTAACGTACCACCTCTCACATATGGAACACCAGCGATATTCATCGCTGTTTTAAACATATAAACGTTAGAAGACATTTTTAAAGCTGTAAGATCATTAATATATCCCATCGTTTTCCAAGATGACTTCGTAGGTGTACCTTTTAATTTAATTGGTTCATCCAATTGTACTGAACCTGGTTGAATCGCACCAGTTTGATATCCAGTAAGTACTGTTGCACCTTTTACAGTTGACCCCATCGGATAAGAACTTGTCATGGTACCTAATGCAAAGTCATTTACTTTCGTTTGACCATCTTCGTTAACTAATTGTTTCCCAGCCATAGATAAAACTTCACCATTTTTTGGGTTCATCATTACAACGAATGCGCGATCTAAAAGAGGTTCGCTTCCTTTAAATCTCATTAAATTCTTCGTAAGAATATCCTCCACGCGCTTTTGTAATTCCATATCAATCGTTAAATTCAGGTCATTACCACTTTGTCCTTTTGATACATTAATCGTTTCTAAAATATTACCGTTTTTATCTGTAACATTTCTAACTTCTGCTTTCGTACCGTGCAGACTATCTTCATACTGTTGTTCAAGATAACTTTTTCCTACTCGGTCATTTCGATTATAATCACGAACAAGATAGTAATCTAGTCTTTCTCTTGGTAAACCTTCGTCAGAAGTTGTTACACCACCAAGTACACTTCGGAACAAATCACCATCATATGCATATTTTCGTTCCCAATCAACACTTGTATCTACTCCCGGCAATTGCGCTAAATTTTCACTAATAATCGCATATTCTTCATCTGTTGCATTTTTCTTAAGAACTTGAGGTGTCATTGCATATCCGCCATCCATCTTACTCTTAATCGCTAGTATTTCTAGATCTTTTGCGGATAATTGATTAATCTCTTCTTCTGTTACACGACTGCGCTGACGCTCGTCTAATTCTTTATCATCAATTTTTTTATCTTTAAACTCTTGACGATCTTTATTCGTAATTTTTTCTTTAGCTTCCTCTTTATGCATAGCAAGCCAATAATCTTTTTTATCGCGATCTGTTAATTTATCTGTCGGTACTTCAATCAAATCTGCTAGCTTTTTCGCTGTTTCTAAGCGATCCTCTGCAGTTGATCCTTTCATTTTTGTAAATGTAATAGTACGAATGGCTGCATTATCTACTACAGGTCGCCCATAACGGTCAAATATTTTCCCACGCGGTACAGGATTACTTATCGTTGAGTTTTCTTTCTTCTCCACTTCATTCTTATATTCTTCACCGCGAACAATTTGTACATATCCGAGCCTTACAATAACCGCGGAGAACATTAAAAACACACAGAAAAACAGCACGTTTAACCGAAAAGGAACGTGGGTCTTTTTCTTATTTTGCTTCTGCTTCTTGCTCATACAAACCCCCTCTACCAACAGCTATGTAATGTGAAAGGGACACCTTCATACAGGTGTCCTCACTGCTGTCTTACATCTTTTTCTATTCTAGCATAAAACAAACGAGAAGTTAACCTTCTGGTTCAGTTTGGTTTTGCGCGTTTCCTTGCGTTACAACACTTGTTTTACTCGCATTTCCCTCATCATATTTGACATTTTTAACTGCAAAATAAATAAGAAAATGTCCAGCACCTAAAATACATAATAAGTAAGGTAAACTTTTTTCAGGTGGAAAGAATAGTACAGCACATAAAAAACTTAAAATGGAACAGATTCTTCCGGCGTTTAACCACAGCTCCCGAACAACGACATATTCCACACGCCATTCTCTCGCATTTTTCGCTCTACCAATTACGTCATATGTCATTGATCCATACGGAACAAGTAAAATAGGATATGCAATCGCAATACATGCCGCATAAATAAGTAATTTCGTGTATGTAACATTGAAAATAACTAAAAAGACGACAGCATATAAAATAATGCCTCCAAGTAAAATTGCTTTTTTTCGCCACTCCTTCTTTAACATACGAGCAACTAAGTAATAACATACAAAGGATACAGCAGAGTTCACTAAACTATATTTCCCTAATGCGAACTCACTATTAGTTGCTAAATAAACATATACTGAAATGACAAAAATAAACGTTCCTTCTCTCAATCCTTGGAAAAAATGAGCTCGTGTAATCTTTCCCCAGTTTTTATCAATCCGTCGTTCTTTCAATACTTGCACGATTTCATAACGCCCTTCACATTCTCTTTTAGATAAAAAGAAGCTTAAAACGACAGCAATTGCAAATAGAACTAATGAAAGAAAGAATATAACAGTATAACCACTCCATTTCTCCATACGTGAAATTGTGTATCCTGCTGCTATTGGTCCGATCATCCCAGAGAAGGATGTAAGAAGTCCAAGAAACCCATTAAAGAAATCTCTTGTTTCTGGTTCTGTAATTTCAAATGTCAATAAGTTAAAAGCCAACCAGTAAAAACCGTATCCTACTCCTAAAAGAGCCCCCATTAATAAAATATACTGAGAAGCACTTTTCCCCGCTACTAAGACAACAATAAAAAAAATTGCGAGCGTTCCTACTCCTATTCGTAATAAAATCGAGCGATCGATACGTTTCGCTAATTTTCCCCCTACAAGAAATGTGAGAGGCTGTAATATAACGCTGGCCAAATTATACAAGCCAAGATTCACATAATTTTGTGTTTGTTTCCATAAATAAATATTTACAAACGTATTCGATAAAGAAATTGCGAGCGTGTATAAACCTCCTATAAGGAGCAATAACACTAAATCCCGATTCACTTCAACGTCACCAATTATATGTTTCCACTTCATACACAACTCTCCTTTACTTCATGTTCTAGTCTTCCAAAGACAAGCCCAATTATGTAAAAGGAAAGCATAGAAAAAAAGCTAGGGGTTCTCCCCTAGCTTTTTTCTATATTTATTACAATTATTTTGCTTCTTGGTAACGTTTTTCAGCAGCGTTCCAATCTACAACGTTCCAGAATGCACCGATGTAGTCTGGACGACGGTTTTGGTAGTTTAAGTAGTAAGCATGCTCCCAAACATCTAAACCGATAACTGGCGTTTTACCTTCAGTTAAAGGAGAATCTTGGTTTGGAGTGCTTGTTACTTCTAGCTCACCATTGTTTACTACTAACCAAGCCCAACCAGAACCGAAGCGAGTTGCGCCAGCTTTTGCGAATTCTTCTTTGAATGCATCGAAGCTACCGAATTTTGCTTCAATTGCAGTTGCAAGTTCACCTACAGGTTGTCCTCCGCCGTTTGGAGATAGGATTGTCCAGAAGAATGTATGGTTAGCATGTCCGCCACCATTGTTACGTACTGCTGTACGGATTGCTTCTGGTACTTCGTTTAAGTTTGCAACTAATTCTTCTACGCTTTTGTCAGCTAATTCTGCATGACCTTCTAAAGCAGCGTTTAAGTTTGTAATGTACGTGTTGTGATGTTTTGTATGATGGATGTTCATTGTTTCTTTGTCAAAGTGAGGCTCTAAAGCATCATACGCATAAGGTAAATTTGGTAATTCGTGTTTTGCCATTGTTATATTCCTCCCAGTTTATGTATTGCCACTTAAGTGACATACAACTTCATTCTACCCTAATTGCCATAGGGTGCAAACAAATAAATCACATTGTCTTGCTATCATTAAAGTAGCAAAATTCCCACTTCTTTTCAATTAAAATGCTCATATATTCCGTAAAAAAAGCTTCCTTCTACAAGGAAGCTTCCTGCTAACATAATAAACATGCGAAATGGATATGGACCCTGTAGGACTCGAACCTACGACCGGACGGTTATGAGCCGTCTGCTCTAACCAGCTGAGCTAAGGGTCCACAATTATGTATGTAACAACATATCAAATAAAGGAATTCCTATCGGATATGCCCTTTAAGAAATGTAAGATAAATTTACCATATAGAAAAGAAAAGTGTCAATTGTATTTTTCTTATTTAAAAGAAGAAAGTTAATAAAAAGAAATTTAGTTATCTCCACTATATGTAAATATAATATATCTTGAGATTCTCTAGATTCCTACGTTACAATGATTTTATACATACATAAAGGAAGTGAATCTATGTCCATATTTACCCAATTCGTAAAAAGCATATACTCGCCTAAAGATATGGCGCTATTCCGTTTTCAAAAAATCGGTAAAACCATTTTGTATATTATGCTACTTTGCTTAATTACTACTATTCCAAGAACTTTTTTGTACGGTAGTTTTATCCAAGATGGTGTAGGTATGGTAAATCAAGTCATCGATAAAGATTTACCTGATTTTAAAATTGAAAATGGCGAACTAAAAGCCGATATTGATCAGCCTATTGAAAAAGAAGAAGGAAATGCACTTTTCGTATTTGATCCAAATTCAACAGACCTAGAAAAATATCAAAATAAAACAGGTTTATTTGTTTTAAAAGATAAAGTAGTCTCTATGGGAAATGGTCAAACACAAACGTATTCTTATAACGATTTGTTAGGTGCATCTATTGAGAAAAAAGATCTACAAGAATTTATTTCTTTATTCGATAATATTTATCCAATTTTATTATTTGTTATTGGATTCTTAGTGTACCTATTCCAATTATTCATCACTTTTGTAGGCGTGACTTTACTTGCGTTCATCGGTTCTGCTATGAGCGGTCAACGTAAACTATCCTATAAACAAGTTTGGACACTAACTGCATACAGCTACACAATCCCAACCATTTTCTTCATGATTATGGATTTATTCAAAATCGTCGTACCTGGGGCAACATTCATTTATATCGCTGTTGTTTTAATCGTTCTATACTTAACGATTAAAGAGATACCCCAACCGAAAGAAAAATAAAAAAATGCCTAAATAGGCATTTTTTTTTTGGACAAGCATATATTCCTAGCAAAGGAGTGAAGAATATGAAGAGGTTAGGTATATTCCTATTCGTGCTTGTTCTCGGTTATATATTTTATTACGATATAAAAATCGGTACTTTACCGATGTTAAGTTCATATAAAAAAACAACTGCTGCCCAAACGATTAAAAAAGAAAACACAGACAGCCAACAAAATAAAGAGAATAAAACAGAAAAAGAAACGGATACATCTTATAAAACAATTGAAGTAAAAACTGGCGAGACAGTTCTTTCTATTACAGAACAAATTAACAAGAAAAAAATTCCTTCCATAGAAAAAGTCATTGACGACTTTAA
Organism: Bacillus sp. GC_Bacil_1; assembly: GCF_026540675.1. Taxonomy (NCBI): domain Bacteria; kingdom Bacillati; phylum Bacillota; class Bacilli; order Caryophanales; family Bacillaceae; genus Bacillus; species Bacillus sp. GC_Bacil_1. The sequence continues at coordinate 4,938 of NZ_JALNUG010000009.1, read as the reverse complement.
ACAATTAAACAAAAGTACATCTGCTACAAAAATACAAATTGGAAAGTCTTATAAATTCCCGTTATATCAATAAGCCATCACTTAATCCTTGTCAATTACATAAAGGCGCTGATACAATAGTAAAAGTGAAACCGAGCACTTCGGTTTCTATAGCCCTATATCACGTATACTATTATTGATATGAGGGACTAAATAAGAAACTTCTTTTATAAGGAGAGCGATCTATTCGTGAATGAAATGACTCATCGTACAAAAACACGTCCAGTTAAAGTCGGTAATTTAACAATCGGCGGTAATAATGAATTAATTATACAAAGTATGACAACAACAAAAACACATGATGTTGAAGCAACAGTTGCTGAAATCAAGCGTTTAGAAGAAGCTGGCTGTCAAGTCGTCCGTGTTGCCGTTCCAGATGAACGCGCAGCAGATGCTATTGCTGATATAAAAAAACAAATCAACATTCCACTTGTTGCTGATATTCATTTTGATTATCGCCTTGCTTTAAAAGCAATTGAAGGTGGCATCGATAAAGTACGTATCAATCCAGGTAATATTGGTCGTCGCCATAAAGTAGAAGCTGTTGTAAATGCAGCAAAAGAGCGCGGTATTCCAATCCGTATTGGTGTAAACGCTGGTTCATTAGAGCGTCACATTTTAGAAAAATACGGGTACCCAACTGCAGATGGTATGGTTGAGAGCGCGCTACATCATATTAAAATTTTAGAGGACTTAGATTTCCACGATATTATCGTATCTATGAAAGCCTCTGATGTTAACTTAGCAATCGAAGCATACGAGAAAGCTGCTCGCGCTTTTGATTACCCATTACATTTAGGTATTACAGAATCTGGAACATTGTTTGCTGGAACTGTAAAAAGTGCCGCTGGTCTTGGAGCAATCTTAAGTAAAGGCATCGGAAATACACTACGTATTTCATTAAGTGCTGATCCAGTTGAAGAAGTAAAAGTTGCTCGTGAATTATTAAAATCATTCGGTCTTGCTTCTAACGCAGCGACACTTATCTCTTGTCCAACTTGTGGTCGTATTGAAATCGATTTAATTAGCATCGCTAACGAAGTGGAAGAATACATCTCTACACTTCAAGTACCAATTAAAGTTGCAGTACTTGGTTGCGCTGTAAATGGTCCTGGTGAAGCTCGTGAAGCTGATATCGGTATTGCTGGTGCACGTGGAGAGGGATTATTATTCCGTAAAGGGCAAGTCGTTCGTAAAGTACCAGAAGAAACAATGGTAGAAGAACTGAAAAAAGAAATCGACGTAATTGCTGCTGAAATGGCTGCTGAACGAGAAAAAGAAAAAGAGACACAAGAACAATAAAAAGAAGGTTGCCACAATATTTGTGAGCAACCTTCTTTTCTACGTAAAAAAGCTCGTCAGTTATATAACCGACGAGCTTTTACTTTGCACATTTTGGACAACGACCATATATTTCAAACTTATGACCCGTTACTTCATAACCAGTAAAATCTTTATTCATAAAATCCATTGGGCAGGAAGTAATCTCTTTCGTCCCCCCACAATCCAAACAAATAAAATGATGATGATGTTCCATAATAGAACAAGTGAAACGAAAATGTTTTTCACCATTTAATTCCGTTTGTTCTAAAACACCAATCTCAGCAAAAACTGTTAAGTTACGATAAATCGTATCAAAACTAAGCCCTGGATAATCGTCTTTCATATGCTCTAAAACGTCTTTCGCAGTTAAATAACGATTATGTGCTGCAAATAATCTGAGCATCTCTTCTCTTTTTCCAGTATGTTTGTATCCTTTTTCCTTCATTAGGCGTAAAGCTTCTGTTAGATTCATACCTATCCCTACTTTATGCAGTTTTTTTCTTCTTCCATAAAATCGCACCGATTAAAATAAGAACTGCTATCATAACAATTGTACCACCTGGTGCTAGATCAAGTTGATACGAAGCAAACATTCCACCAATTACTGCAATTTCACCAAATAAAATGGAAAAGAAAATTGTTTGTTTAAATCCTTTAGCAATACGAATACTTGCTGCAACTGGTAACGTCATTAATGATGATACGAGAAGAACCCCTACTACACGCATTGATACTGCAATGACAAGAGCAACTAATATAATGAAAATAAAGTGAATCCATTTCGCTCTTAAACCAGTTGATACTGCGTATTCCTCATCAAATGATAGTAGAAACAGCTCTTTATATAATAAAATAATTGTCGCAACAACAACAATTGCTACAATCCCAATAATAATTAAATCCGTACTTGTTACAGCACTGACACTACCAAATAAATAACTAAATAAGTCTGTGTTAAATCCATTTGCAAGTGAAATGAAAATAACTCCAACTCCCATCCCTGCCGAAAGGATAATCGGAATTGCTAATTCTTGATAGTGCTTATATACAGTTCTTAACTTTTCGATTAATAGCGCTCCACCAATCGAAAAAACCATCCCCATATATAAGGGGTTTAAAAATCCACCTGTAAAAATGGTTTTTTCAAGTAATAAACTTGCTGCAATACCTGATAACGTCACATGACTTAATGCATCCGCAATAAGAGATAAACGACGAATAACAACAAACACACCTATTAGCGGTGCAACAAGTCCAATTAAAATACCTGCGTATAAAGAATTACGTAAAAAGTCATATTGTAAAAAATCTTGTATCATTATATCCTCCCGTGATGCTCATGTTCGTGTTCTAAACGATGAACATGATGCCCATATAAGACGGACATTTCTGCATCTTCTAACTCTCGGAACTTCTCTACATTTCCATGGAAATGTAGATGTTGGTTTAGGCATGCAACATGTGTTACTTTTTCGGTAACAGCTCCCATATCATGAGTAACAAGAATTAATGTGATTCCCAACCTTTTGTTTAAATCCTCTAATATTTCGTAAAAACTTTCCACATTTTTTACATCGATTCCAACAGTAGGCTCGTCTAAAATAAGCAATTCAGGATCACTAACGAGCGCACGAGCAATAAATACACGCTGTTGCTGTCCACCAGAAAGCTCTCCAATATTACGACCTTGAAACTCACTCATCCCTACATCAGCAATTGCTTTTTCTACCTTTTTCTTATCCTCTTTTGTGAAAAAGCGAAAAAGCCCTTTTTTCGAAACAAGTCCCATTGACACAACTTCAGAAACAGTTGCTGGAAAACCAGAATTGAAACTATTTGCTTTTTGGGATACATAACCAACTTTATTCCATTCCTTAAACTTCTTACTATCAACGCCAAACACACGAATGCTTCCTTCTTTTGGCTTTAAAACGCCTAATAAACACTTAAGTAAAGTTGATTTACCTGAACCATTCGGTCCCACTAAACCTAAAAAAGCTCCCTTCGGAACTTGCAAATTAATATTTTCTAACACATTCCGATCTTCATACCGGAATGTTAAACCTTCAATCTCTAATATATTATTCATAGCATCTCACCTATTTTAATTCAGAATGATTCCGATTTATATCTATTTGAATTATAGTACAGCTTATTATAGTTGTAAACCAATCTGCCTAAAATATATCTATTTTTTCAAGAAACCTTACTATTATAACAAAAAGCAGAGAAAAATTCTCTGCTTTCGAAAAATATTCCTATATATGTTTAGTGAATAGCCGATTTAAACTTACCACCATTTGTCTCTTGCGTGCTCATAATCGTAACAAACGCATTTTCATCAATTTCATGCACAATTGACTTTAACTTCGTCACTTCTAGACGCGTTACAACTGCATAAATAACTTCTTTTTCTTTATCTGTGTAACCACCTTTTGCTACAAGCTTTGTAGTTCCACGGCCGAGTCGATGTAAAATCGCATTTGATACTTCCTCATATTGATCAGATACAATTAAAACTGCTTTCGTTTCATCTAGCCCTTGAATTACTGTATCGATCGTTTTAAATGCAATATAGTACGTCATAACAGAATACATCGCTTGTTCCACACCAAACACAAATGCTGCCCATGCAAAAATAAATAAGTTCACAAACATTACGAATTCACCAACAGAGAACGGTAATTTCTTCGTTAATAAAATCCCCATAATTTCAGTTCCATCTAACGATCCACCATGACGAATTACAAGTCCTACACCAAGACCTAAAATAAGACCACCAAACACAGTCGCTAAAATAGGCTCTGTTGTAAACGGTGGCACCGCATGTAACGTTGACTCAATGAATGCTAACGCTACAATACCAAATGCCGAAGATAACATAAATGTTTTTCCAATTTGCTTATAACCCGAATACATAAATGGGATATTGAGAACAACGACTAAAGTAGAAAAACTTAACCACCAAATATTAGGAGTAAGATAATCTAATATAAGAGAAATACCAATAATTCCACCATCAATAATTTTATTTGGCATTAAAAATAGTTCAATCGCTACCGCTGCGCATGCTGCCCCAAAAATAATCATAACTAAACGATAAATGAGATGAATAACACTTTCTTTTCGATGTTGCTTTTGCTCCATAGGTCCTCCCTTTACTCTTTTTCTGTAGTTTTGTCCTTATATTATAACATACGCTTCTTTTCCTCATGAAAAAAGAAACTCTATACGAATATGTACAAGCTATATGCTCATATATTTCGATAGAAGAACGCGTGAAGGAGGATAACAAGATGAACCTCATTAAACAAATTGTTAATAAAAAATTAAATCATATTTCTACAAAAGAGTTATTAAAATATAGCAAAGAATATGAAGTTTCTATTACGACTGCACAAGCTGACCAAATCGTTTTACTTATGAAAGGTAAAAATATTAATATTTACGATAACAACGAGCGACTAGAGCTCTTAAAACAGATCGCAAAAGTAACTTCCCCTGCCACTGCCCAACAAGTAAATACCTTATTTCAGCAATTACTAAAATAAGGAGGGGAAATCCCCTCCTTATTGC